>JBNMPW010000116.1:0-9801 GCA_051277205.1 Oceanicoccus sp.
TATCGGTTATGTTATTCAAAAACATGCGGAGGCTAACTATTATTCTGTGGTGCGCGAATATTGCGGCCATGGTATTGGTGAAGTGTTTCACGAAGATCCTCAAATACTGCATTACGGCAGTAAAGGCGCAGGCATAGCGCTAAAAGAAGGCATGACCTTCACCATTGAACCGATGCTCAATGCCGGTAAACGTCAGGTCAAACTCAACAAAAAAGATGGCTGGACCGTGACCACTAAAGACAACCGTCCCTCAGCCCAATGGGAACACACCATGGTTGTGACCAGCGACGGTGTTGACGTTTTCACAGCCCGCCCAGACGAGCCTTTTTATCGGGGTTAAGCCCCGCACTAGAGAGACTAAAGCTAGACATTAAAACAGGTACTAACATCAGCATCGAGCTCACACATGATGCTTGACCGCAGCCCAAACGAGATAGACAGATAAACTATGAGCGAGACTCCCTTCTCAATCCCTTCTACCGTGTTTGATCCAGCGCTATTTCCACAAGCGCTTAAGAGCAGCAGTATGCCGGTACCGTTACTGAAAAAAAATATCGAGCGCACTACTGATTATCTCCACCAGCAATATCATCATGGGGCTTATATACGCGATTTGATCTGGGCGCGGGCTATCTTTATCGACCAGCTATTAGCCGCTTGCTGGCAGCTGTTTGACTGGGGTCAGCAGGACACTATCAGCTTGATAGCTGTTGGCGGTTATGGTCGCGGCGAACTTCACCCGCATTCTGATATCGATATTTTACTGTTGCTCGATCAAGAGTCCTCGATCGAACCCATCCAACAGCAAATTAGTGATTTCATCACCATGCTGTGGGATATCAATCTCGACATTGGCCATAGCATGCGCACTATTGACGAGTGTCAAAGGGAAGCCGCTAAAGACATTACCATCGCTACCAACTTAATCGAGTCGCGTACCTTAGTCGGCAACGACAAATTGCACCGACAACTAATGACCGAAGTCAGTACCGATAAAATTTGGCCCAGCAAAGAATTTTTTAGTGCCAAGTGGAAAGAACAAATCGCACGCCACCAAAAGCATGGCAACTCCGAGTACGTACTAGAGGCCAATGTTAAAAATTCTCCCGGCGGCCTGCGCGACATCCAAATGATCGCCTGGATTGCCAAGCGTCATTACGGCATCGATGAAATCGAAGCCCTAGTCGGGCTTAACGTGCTACGGCCAGAAGAAATGGAAATTCTAAACCGCGGCATGGATTTTATGTGGAAGGTACGTTATGCGCTGCATATGATAGCTGGCCGCGAAGAAGACCGTTTGCTGTTTGACCACCAGCGCACCTTGGCAAAAATGTTTGGCTACGAAGACGATAATGCTAAAATGGCGGTAGAGCAGTTTATGCAGTACTACTATCGCTGGGCCCTGTCGTTGGGCGAGCTCAATGATGTCCTGATCCAGCATTATGACGAAACTATTCTTCGCGCCAGTGAAGAACAAAAAGTAACCGTCATCAATGAGCGCTTCCGGTTTTGCAACGGACATATTGAAGCAAACCATGACAACGTCTTTCAACAAACTCCGTCAGCATTGCTAGAAATTTTTGTGTTAATGGCACAAAATCCGGATATTGACGGGGCTAGTGCCGCTACTATCCGTCTGATTCGCACCAGCCGGGAACTGATTGATGACAAGTTTCGCAATGATCCATTAAACGCCCAGTATTTTATGCAAATACTGCGCTCCACGCGCGCCGTCGCACTTCAATTACGTCGCATGCTACGCTTTGGTGTGCTGGGTAAATATTTACCTGAATTTGGTAAAATAATTGGCCAGATGCAGCATGATTTATTTCATATTTATTCAGTCGATGCGCACACCATGGAAGTGGTAAAAAATATGCGCCGTTTTCACTACCAAGATTTTCAGAAAAAATTCCCAGTGGCATCCCGGGTAGTAAAACGCCTACCAAAAATCGAACTGCTTTATATTTCCGGCCTCTATCACGACATCGCCAAAGGCCGCGGCGGGGACCATTCAATACTGGGGGTCGAAGATGCCTCTAATTTTTGTCAGCGCCATGGGCTAGCCAGGCGCGATACCAACATTGTGTGCTGGCTTGTAGAACACCATCTACTAATGTCAGCGGTCGCTCAACGACAAGATATTTCTGACCCCGATGTGATAAACAACTTTGCTACCACCGTTGGCGACCAAGACCGTCTAGACTATCTCTACGCGCTAACCGTGGCCGATATTAATGCCACCAACCCCAACCTATGGAACAGTTGGCGCGCCTCATTATTACGTCAACTTTATGTCGAAACAAAACGTGCCCTGCGTCGCGGTCTAGAAAACCCAGTCGATAAAAGCGACTGGATTGCCGAAACTCAACAGGCTGCTATCGAAAAATTAGAAGCACTTGGCTTTACTCAAGATGAAGTCGAAGATGTCTGGGCAAAAACCAATGAAGACTATTTTTTACGTGAAAAAGTCGACGATATCGTTTGGCATACCGAAGCCATTAGCCAGCATACGGATGTCGATGAAGCCTTGGTACTGATCAAAGAGAGCGGCGACCTTGCTTTTGAAGGTGCCACACAAATATTTGTGCACAACAAACATCATGATAATTTATTTGCCCTAATGGTATACGGCCTTGAGCAGCTTGACCTCAATATTCAAGATGCTCGTATCTACAACACCGGCAACAGCTTTGTGCTGGATACTTTCTTTGTGCTCGATAGTAACGGCAAACCGATTGGTGATAACGCTGAGCGAATTGAAGAAATCCAATCAACATTAACGCAAGCCTTACGTAACCCCGGTAGTGCGCTCGACGATATTAATCGCCGTACTCCGAGACAAATGCGCTTATTTTCCACACCCACCCGAACCACTTTGTTTACCGATATGACACGCGGCCATAGTGTTTTGGAAGTCCTTACCCCTGATCGACCCGGCTTACTGGCTCGCATCAGTAAAATATTTATCGATTTTAATATCCATATTCAAACCGCAAAAATTGCCACCCTTGGCGAGCGGGTAGAAGATGTATTTTTTATTACCAACAGCCAACATCACCCAATTGAAGACCCGGTCTTATGCGAGGCGATACAAACTGCCATCTGTAAAGAATTAGATGAACAAGCCGCGGCCTAAAATAAATGCCAATAACTGTAAAAAACTATGAACCCAGATCTCAAAAAATTACAGCCCTACCCTTTTGAAAAACTACATGCGCTAAAAGCGGCTGTTAGCCCGCCTATTGATATCACTCATATCGCGCTTTCAATTGGTGAACCCAAACATCACTCACCGGATTTTGTGCGTCAAGCGCTAGCTGATAACTTAGATAAGCTAGCCAATTATCCCACCACCAAAGGCTTGCCAGAACTCAGTGAAACTATAGCCAATTGGCTGATAAAACGTTTTCATTTGGCAGCCAATTCGCTAAACCCAAAACACAATGTTATTCCGGTTAGCGGCACTCGCGAAGCACTATTCGCCTTTGCCCAAGCGGTGGTCGACCGCAACAGCCAACCGCTGGTGATCAGCCCCAATCCCTTCTATCAGATTTATGAAGGGGCCGCTTTTCTCGCTGGTGCCGAGCCACACTTTATTCCTTGCTTGGAAGAAAATAATTTTATTCCCGACTTCGATGCAATAACCGAAACTACATGGGCACGTTGCCAGCTATTATTTTTATGCTCCCCAGGTAATCCTACCGGTGCGGTTATCAACAGCCAAACACTGGCTAAACTGATCGCTTTAGCTGACAAGTATGATTTTATTATTGCCAGTGATGAGTGCTACTCAGAATTGTATTTTGATGAGCAGCAACCCCCTATTGGCTTGCTGCAGGCCTGTGCTGAAATAGGTCGTAATGATTACCGTCGCTGCGTGGTATTCCACAGTTTATCGAAGCGTTCAAACTTGCCAGGACTGCGCTCAGGCTTTATTGCCGGCGACGCCGACATCCTCAAGCCCTTTTTACTGTATCGCACCTATCACGGTTGCGCGCTGCCGATTCAACACCAGCTTGCCAGTATTGAGGCCTGGAGCGACGAAGTCCATGTCAAAGCCAACCGCGATCAGTACCGCGCCAAGTTTGATGCGGTGTTAGCAATACTCGACGGCGTACTTGAAGTGAGCAAACCCGACGCGGGCTTTTATTTATGGGCAAAAACGCCGATCAGCGATAGCAACTTTGCCCAACAATTGTTTGCCCAACAACACATCACGGTGTTACCTGGCAGCTATATTGCACGCACTATCGACGGCTTTAACCCCGGCGACAATCGTATCCGCATGGCCCTGGTAGCGCCGCTAGAAGAATGTATTGAAGCAGCCCATCGCATCAAAAAATTTGTCAGCCTGCTATAAGTCACGATTAAAAAACCGAGCAGCCCGTCATGTTAAAACAACAACGCGTCGACTATATCTTAGATAAGCTGCAGCAGCTTTATCCTACACAGCCCATACCTTTAGATCATAAAGATCCTTACACCTTACTAGTGGCGGTATTGTTATCCGCGCAATGTACTGATGAGCGAGTCAACACCGTAACACCGGCGCTATTTACACTGGCCGATAATCCCTTTGATATGGCACAGCAAAAAGTTGAAGATATCAAAGCCATTATTCGCCCCTGCGGCTTGTCGCCACAAAAATCACAAGCTATTAAAGTGCTGTCTGGAATGTTGGTTGAATTGCATGGCGGCGAAGTACCCGCCGATATGGATGCATTAGAAGAGCTGCCCGGTGTCGGCCATAAAACCGCCAGTGTGGTGATGTCGCAAGCCTTTGGCGTAGCCACTTTTCCCGTCGACACCCACATCCATAGACTGGCGCAACGCTGGGGATTGAGCAGCGGTAAGAATGTCACCCAGACAGAAAAAGATTTAAAGCGTTTGTTTTCCGAATCAAAATGGAATGCCCTGCATTTACAGATCATTTACTATGGCCGCGAATATTGTTCCGCCCGCGGCTGCGACGGTAGGGTCTGCGAAATATGTACAACCTGCTATCCGGATCGCAAACATCCGAAGAAAACCAAAAAGAGCTAACAATTGGCTCAATGCTACTATTATGGCCCCGCACTCTACCTCGTCACTTCTGGCTAGGCGGGAATCCAGTTGCGGTAGAATAACCGGCCAATAATCTCCATATCAACCTCCCAAAAAATACCTAGATCTGCTATCCTTGCCACCCTTAAACCAGCTTAGAAAAGGACCAGCAGTGACGATTCTTTACGGCATCAAAAATTGCGACAGCGTCAAAAAAGCACGCCTTTGGCTGCAAGATAATCAGGTCGATTATCAGTTCCACGACTTTCGTGAAGACGGTATCGAAAAGACCGCCGTGCTTAGCTGGATAAAATTATTAGGCTGGGAAACACTGATAAACAAACGCAGTACCAGCTGGAAACAACTGGACGCCGCCGTGCGCGATAAGCTAGATGCTGACAGTGCGGCTGAGGTGATCTTGCAACAGCCGACATTAATTAAGCGCCCGCTGCTGGATAGGGACGGCCAGCTAAGTGTTGGTTTTAAGGACAGCGATTACCACTCTTTTTTCAAGTAATGACTAAGGTATTATCATGAGCGATCAATTATTCAGTATTGGCCTAGGCGTAGGCACTCAAAACAGCAAAGGCGAATGGCTAGAAGTTTTCTATCCTCAACCCGTGCTGCAACCTAGCACCGGTTTCGCCGCAGCAGTTATCACTGCCAGCGCTTATCAGGCAGGCAACCAAGCATTACCCTTGGACAAAGGCCAGCTGGGTTCTTTAGCAGCCGCCCTAGAGGCCGCCGGTGAAACCCAGCAAGCTACTATCGTTAACAGCTTTAAAACCAGCTGCCAGCCTTTAGTGGCCACTATTTTAGCCAGCGATGACAGCCCGGCATCAGTACCTGAAAGCTATCTGAAACTGCAGCTTATTTCGCACCGTCTAGTTAAACCTCACGGCCTTAACTTAAACGGTTTATTTGGCGCACTGCCAAATGTAGCCTGGACTAACAAAGGCGCCATCGATTTAGAAGAACTGCCGCAGGCGCAACTTGCAGCTCGCCTGCAAGGTGAAGTGATTAGCGTAGACTGCGTTGATAAATTCCCCAAGATGACAAATTATGTAGTCCCCGCCGGCGTCCGTATCGCCCATACAGCTCGGGTCAGACTCGGCGCTTATATCGGTGAAGGCACCACCATTATGCAGGAAGGCTTTGTGAACTTTAATGCCGGTACCGATGGCCCAGGTATGATCGAAGGCCGCATTTCGGCAGGCGTTTTTGTTGGCGCGGGTTCTGACTTGGGCGGTGGTAGCTCGACTATGGGGACACTATCTGGCGGCGGTGATATCGTTATTTCTGTCGGCAAAGAATGCCTGCTAGGTGCCAATGCCGGTATCGGTATTCCGCTAGGCGACCGCTGCACCGTTGAGTCCGGCCTGTATATCACCTCCGGTACCAAAGTGGCTATGCTGGACGAACAAGGCAATGAAGTCGAAAAAGCCAAAGCTCGCGACCTAGCAGGCAAGTCCGATTTACTGTTTCGTCGCAATTCCAGTACTGGCGCGGTTGAATGCTTAACCAATAAATCAGCGGTTGAGCTCAACGAAGAGTTACATGCTAATAACTAGCGCAATAAAGTGACTAACGATTTGTTAGTCACTTTATTTTTTTTCGTCGCAAGCTCCTTATATCTTTTATTTAACGACCCTCACTTTGGTCAATACCCAACAGCCCTGTTAGAATATAGTTTTTTCGCTTATTAACCTCAGGTTCACTATGTCCGATTTATCCGCCACTCTAGAACTTAGCGTTGACCTATTATCACGCAACTCGGTTACCCCGGAAGATGCTGGCTGTCAGCAAATAATGATTCAACGTCTACAAGCGATTGGCTTTAAGGTCGAGCATTTACGCTTCGAAGAAGTTGATAATTTTTGGGCAGTACACGGCGACGAGGGCTCGATTCTATGTTTTGCTGGCCATACCGATGTAGTGCCAACAGGCCCTCCAGAAAAATGGCAGCACCCCCCTTTCGAACCCTGCATCGTAGACGGCATATTGTATGGCCGCGGCGCCGCCGACATGAAAGGCAGTCTCGCCGCCATGGTCACCGCCTGTGAACGCTTTGTCGAACAACACGCGGATCACAGCGGCCGCATTGCGTTTTTAATTACCAGTGACGAAGAAGGCCCCGCCGCTAATGGCACGGTGAAAGTGATGCAATGGCTGGCGCAACAAGGCGAACATATAGACTGGTGTATTGTTGGCGAACCCTCCTCTACAAGCGAGGTCGGTGACGTGATCAAAAATGGCCGCCGCGGTTCATTAGGCGCAGTACTCACAGTCAAGGGCCTACAAGGTCATGTTGCTTATCCGCATCTCGCGTCCAACCCAATTCACACAGCGATACCGGCGCTCACCGAGTTAACCGTCGAGCACTGGGATTTGGGCAATGATTTTTTCCCTGCCACTAGCTTTCAAATCTCAAATATCAATGGCGGCACCGGCGCCACAAATGTTATCCCTGGTACGCTTGAAGTGGTGTTTAACTTTCGCTTCTCCACTGAATTGACAGAACAAGATTTACGCCAGCGAACCGAAGCTATTCTCGACAAACACGGGCTCGATTATGATCTGCAATGGAATCTTAGCGGCCAGCCTTTCTTAACGTCAGAAGGTGCATTGATCGACGCCACCGCCGCTGCCATCCAAGCAACTACCGGTATCACCACACAGCTCTCCACCGCTGGCGGTACTTCTGACGGTCGCTTTATTGCGCCTAGCGGCAGCCAACTGGTTGAATTAGGCCCCGTCAATGCCACCATCCATAAAGTGGATGAGTGCATCAAAGCTGACGACCTCGATGTGCTTTCGTCTATCTATGAGGATATTATGCGGCGCTTACTTGCGTAGGTTTACAGCTCATGTCGATGCTTGAAACACTGAATAATTTAATTGATGACCAACGCAAAACCTTGCGCCTGTATGCACTGGGGGCGTTATTATTTTTTATTGGTGTGGGTTTTATTCAAGGGGCGGACAAAATGATGGAGCCATCTCTACAACAAGAGAGCTATGCCTTATTGGGGCTTATTGTCAGCGGTAGTGGCTTTAGTATCGCCATCGGCGCACAAGTTATTTTGATTATTCAACGCTTTAAAACGATGGGGGAAAAACGCTAGTCACTCGACACACAGCAGTAGCAACGACTACCAATCCATGATTTGCTTAACAAAGGGCACGGTTAAACGACGCTGTAACTTCAAAGAAGCATGGTCTAGCGTATCCAACACCGCCAACAAGGCTTTGGTATCGCGCTGGCAGCGGTGATACATAAATTGCACAACATCATCACTGAGTTCCAAACCCCGCTGTTTGGCTCGCCGCTGAATAAGCTCTTGGCGCTGCTCATCACTTAACGGCACCAACGCAAACACCGCCCCCCAACTTAGCCTTGATGCTAAATCTGGCAGCACCACCGACAGTTCACGTACCGCTGTCGCCGCGGCAATCAATAAAGGTACATTGTGCTGCTGCAGCCGGTTAAACAAATTAAATAATTGCAGCTCCCAATCATCGTGACCTATCACTGCCTGCAAATCATCGATACAAACCAGCGATAAGTTCTCCAAACCTTCAAATAATTCCTGTGGTGGATAATCTAATAATTCGGCCAGCGGTAAATACACCGCACTCAGTCCCAACACATCAGCATGATGGCAGCCGGCCTGGAGTAGATGACTACGACCACTGCCCTCGGCACCAAATATAAAATTGTAACGCTCGCCACCCTCTAACTGCTGGCGCAGCGTTGCCAACAGTAAACCATTGTCTCCGGGATAAAAATTATCGAAGGTGGCATCATCCCGCAGCTGTATAGCAAGGGGGAATTGTTCGAACAAAAAACTCATAAATATCTATAGATCAGTTACTGTCGGTTGATATAACTCACTGTCTTTATAAGTGCGATGGGCGTGGCGCAGCATTACCATAATCACCGCTGCCACCGGCAAGGCCAGCAACACGCCGGTAAAACCAAATAATTGGCCGCCGGCCATAATAGCAAAAATAACCGCTACCGGATGCAGACCGATACGGTCACCCACCATCATCGGCGTTAACACCATACCCTCTAACATCTGCCCGATACCGAAGACCGCTGCAACAGCTAACAAAGGCATCAACTCACCCATTTGCAACCAGCAGGCAATACTCGCGGCGACAATACCGACGATAAAACCCATATAGGGTACGATGCTAGCCAAGCCTGCCAACAAGCCTAAGATCAAAGCCAATTCCAAACCGACAATGGATAATCCCAGCGCATAAACAACGCCTAGACATAGCATCACCAATAATTGGCCGCGGATAAAGGCGCCGATAATTTCATCGCATTCGCCTGCAATTTTCACCACCGAAGATTCGGCATTACGGGGTAACAACGCGCGGATATGGGCTATCAACACATCCCAATCACGCAGCAAATAAAAGGTAACGACCGGCACTAATATAAGATTGGCCAACAGCAACAGCACCGACAAACTAGAACCCGCTATATTTTTCGATAAACCGCCCAGAAAACCACCGGCGGTCAGCCAGTTTTCAGTAATCGCAGTTTTAAATTCGGCCATGGGTAAAATGGAAGAAGGCAGATTTAATTTATCCGCCAACCAGGGAATAAAACTCTGCTGTAACAACGCCAGCCAGTGCGGTATATTTTGGATCAACAAATCCAGTTGCCGCCCCACCATCGGTAGGGTTATTAAAACCATTACCGACAGCAGCAAGCTGAAACCAAAAAACACCACAACC
>JBNMPW010000117.1:0-9749 GCA_051277205.1 Oceanicoccus sp.
CGTTATGGTGGTTAATCCCAGCCTTGAAATATACCTATTGAGTAAGCAAGGTCGTATCCTTTCACATGCGATGCCAACAGATACGGTAAAAAGTAACCGCGTTTCGCTTGCTCCGATTAATGAGTTTCTTAGCCGACAAGAGAGTAATTTGTTACTCGGTGATGACCCTCGAAATCCAGACCAAAAAAATATTTTCTCAGTCCACCCAGTGATGGAAAATGGTGAGCTACAAGGCTATCTCTATGCCATATTAGCAGGCCATAATTTCCAGCAACTAATGGCTAAAGCAAAACAAAGCCATTCACTTTTAAACGCCGCCAGCATATTGACAATCTGTTTTTCAGTGGCATTGCTGTCGGGTGTCGCTGCTTTTTACTTTTTAACACGCCGACTGACTACACTGACTAAAGCCGTTGCAAACTTAGACATGGAGCCACAAAACCCCGCCAATATTCGCCACTTACCTAGATCCCGTCACCATGACGAAATCGACAGTTTGGCTGTAACTTTCGAACAATTAGTAGAAAAAAACCATCAACAATATTTGCTGCTAGAAGATGCTGACGCCAACCGCCGCGAAATGTTTGCCAATATATCCCACGACCTTAGAACCCCACTGACCTCAATGCAGGGTTATATAGAAACCTTATTGTTAAAAGCTGACGATTTAGACAAAGAGAAGGTTAATGAATTTTTAGTTATTGCCCATAAACAAAGCCTACGAATTGGTAATCTCATCAACGGCTTATTTGAACTCGCCAAACTCGATAACGGTAAAGTGGTACCTAATATTGAGTCATTTTCACTACTGGAGCTGATTTACGACCAAGCACAGGACTTTGAACTTAAAGCCCGGAAAAAGTCGGTAGAAATAAGTATTCAAGCAGATTGCGGCGATATCGTGGTCAATGCCGACATCCAACTGATACAGCGAGTCTTTGAAAATTTATTGGCAAATGCGATTCGTTATACACCAAGACAAGGCAAGATTCTTATTAGTCTAGGTTTAAACGACGACGGTCGCGTCATCGTCAAGGTTGCAAATGATGGCGATAGTATTTCAGAGAGTAAGAGAAAGCTGATCTTCCAGCGCTTTTATCGCGCCCACGATCCAGCAGAAGACGTAGATGAGGAGCAGCACCACTCCGGCATAGGATTGGCGATTGTTGAAAAAATCCTGCTGTTACATCAATGCCAAATACGCCTCAGCGAGAAGAAACGTAATGGCGCTGAGTTTATTTTTGATTTGCCTATTTAACAAAAAAACTGTATGACATAAAAAACTTACTGATTAATCACTTGCAACTACCAGTCTAGAACAGACAGCGATTATTCAGAAAAAGGGTTTGATACTCCTTTACAGACTTAAAAGTCGACACTGCATTTTAAACCAGAAGGTAGTAGGTCATCAGGGTTTGGTAACTCTAAACGAATACGAAATGTACCCGAAGCCGGGTCCACTACTGGATCAACGATAATAACGCTGGCATCAAAACTTTCTTTAATCGGCTCTTCCGGTTTTATCTTGGCAATATCACCTAATTTCACTTCACCCAATAAACTTACCGGCGCGATCACTTCTACATATAGCGGATCAATACTGACAATGGTTAGAAAGGGCTCTTCGGTGACAAACTCACCCGCCGAGCGCAGCGTTTCAATAACCCAGCCATCAATCGGGCTACGGGTCGTACGCATTGCTAAGCGGGTGTTGGCTTCCTCAAGCTCAAGCTCAGCAACCTTAGCGTCGGTAATAATTTCATCTTGCTCTTGATCGGATATCAGATCGGATAAATCATCATTTCGATTAACGGTACGGCGATTAAACGCTGCTCGCTCACCGGCTAACTTTGCCGTTGAGCGCTCAATCTCAGAGCGCAACTGCATCAGCGGCTGGCCTTTTTTTACGCGGTCACCCCGTTTCACCCACATGTTTTCTACCACGCCCTCAACAGGGCTGGCGACGTCAATTTGGGTATTGGGCTGTAAAATACAATCTAGCACCCCCGCCGACAGGTCGACTTGCGACCACGCCGAACATGAAAATGAAACCATCATTGTTAATAACAAAAACTTTGGCATATTTCACCTGTTAACATTATTCGGAACGACCACTAAAGGCCAATAGATCGCGCTGCTGCTCGTCCTGCGAATACACCGCTTTGCGTAACCGAGCATGGTAGCGCTCACCGCGATATTGGGCAAACCGCAATAATAATTTTGCAAAACCTGCACCCAACGCATTGGATACATTCATTAACGGCTTTACTAACCCCGCTAGTTTTTGTAAATCTGTTTGCCGTTTATCCAGTTGCTCGATACATAAAATTTCTTGATAACTGCCTGGGTTACCCATCCGCGCACAGCGACCGGCTAACTGGCGATCAACCCTAGCGGCTTCACCTCGCATCGTCAATAACACCATCAAGCCACCTTGTTCTAGCGCTTTTTTATCCAGTTTTATATCGGTACCACGACCCGCCATTTGGGTGGCCACGGTAACGCTAGCAGTCTTGCCAGCGGCCGCAATAATCTGCGACTCTTGCGCATCTTGTTTTGCGTTGAGTAACTGATGACTCATGTTTTTTTCTGCCAGTGTGGCGCTAATTTGTTCCGACTCAGCGACCGAGCTAGTACCCACCAACACTGGCTGTCCCCGTTGTTGTAGCTGCTGAATCTCGTCAATAATCCGTTGGTGATGTTGCGGCTCAGTGGCAGTAATAATCACCGGCATAATTTTCCGCTGGCAGGGTTTGTGAGTGGGTACTGGAACAACCCTTAAACGATACACATCCCATAGCTCATGTTTTACTTCTTGCGCAGTGCCGGTCATCCCCGCCAAACGCAAATAACGCCTAAAAAATCGCTGATAACTGATCCGTGCTAAAGTTTCCCGCTGGTCACTAAGCTCGCAGCCCTCTTTCACTTCTACCAATTGATGCAAACCTCGCTCCCACGAGCGGTCAGGCAGAATACGGCCCGTATTTTCATCAACGATTTGTACTTTGCCATCAACCACCACATAGTCATGGTCGCGGCGATAAAAATATTTTACTGCCAACGCCTGTCGCGCCGCCTCTTCGCGACGAATACTACCTAACCATAACGGCCCCAGCTCAGCTGTTTGTTTCTGCAATTTTTCTTTGCCTTCGGGTGACAACAATACGCTTTTAAAAGCAGCATCAATTTTATAATCATCGCCATCGACTAATTCATCTGCTAGCTCATAAGCTTCATTTAAAAACTGGCGTTCTTCATCACCACCTCTATTAGCTGAAATAATTAACGGCGTGCGAGCATCATCGATCAATACGCTATCAGCTTCATCGACAATCGCGAAATGCAAACCCCGTAAATTTAACTGATCACTGCGCGATGACTGAAATAAACTTTCTGACTGCAACCGCATATTATGACCATGGCTACCGAGAGTGATACAATCGCGTAAGTAATCAAAGGCTATGTCTTTGTTAGCGCAGTAAGTAATATCTTGCATATATTGCTCGCGTCGCTGGTCGTGAGCTATTTTTTCTGACACCCCCGCCACCGTCAAACCCAACAAGCGGTAAACCGGCCCCATCTCTGCTACATCACGCTCTGACAAATAATCATTGGCTGTTACGACATGGGTTGGCACACCGGCAATAGCGGCTGTGCCCGCTGCCAGAATAGCAGTCAGAGTTTTACCTTCACCGGTCGCCATTTCTGCCACGTTTCCCGCTAATAAAATCCGACCGCCGGTCAACTGCGAATCAAAATGTCGCATCGACACAACTCGCCAGGACGCTTCTCGCAGTAACGCAAACGACTCTGCTACTAAGGCACTATCGTCCAAGCCATTACGGCGAAAAGGTAAGCGCAATTTCTGGGCACGTTCTCGTAAGGCTTTATCGCTGATTTTTTCTAGACCATCTGCATATTGATGCACCAATGGTAATATCGCTTGATAACTGGATAAGCGTGCCTGCCAGAGTGCCGCAACGCGGCCATAACCCTGATGACACTTCTCTTCCCACCAAGATAATTTGATGTCACTGCGTTCGGCATGAGCAGCGTGTGAATTAGCCAAGAATTGAGTGGTTGGTGCGAACTGATTCATCGGCTTAGACAGCTAGCTGTTTAAGAAAGGTGCGACGAATACTACGCCATATGGCTAAGCCTAGAGGCTCTGGGCTATGACTAAACCTGACATAGGCCGTTTCTCCCACCTTGGCATGCCAATCAGCGTTGACACGAATATCAAATTGAAACCAGTTATCTAAAGCCTTCACTTGATCTTTGGCACTGGGGTCCAGCACGACATCACCACCTCCCTCGGTGGTCAGTGCACTATCAATAACGCTGGTACTCGCCATCGGCACTTCGCGCAAAATATTCGCTATTATTATCGTCGAAAAATCGCTGCTTGCTCTCACCTCGACCTGGCTAATATCTGCCCGTACTTTTGAAATAGCATCCTGTGGTACCGCTACCCGCACAATTTTTTCGCCAGCACTGTCGACATATCCTAGATAGCTGCCGCGGGCGACAAAACGGCCAATTAGCTGTTGCGGTTGATCCCAGCGCAACACACCATCACCAGGGCTTTTAATGGTTAACGCCGCCAACCGTTGTTGCAACACGTCCATTTCTACCAACAAGCGCTGCAGCTCATCGCGGATAATCGCTGCCTCTATACGGTCATCCACTGCGCTGGCACGGAACTGCGATTCAAGCTCAACTACTTTGGCCTTAGCGACAGCCATTTCTGAGCGTAATTGCAGCGAGCGGCAACTCACTAGACCTTCACCCGCCGTTACTGTTTGCGATTGTTTTTTCAACAAGCTATCAACAAAACAGTTTTCACCACTGTTAATTTGCATCTCCTGCGGCGCCCATACCACGCCGTGGGCTACGGTGTAATTAGGCATCGGCACGACAAATAACAACACATAACTGGCGGCGATAGCAAAACCTATTGACAGCAATAAACGCGGACGAAAATTTTTCGCCAGAGATTCTGAATAGACCTGATTTAATACTCTAATCAACGGTGCCAATAAGGTTTGATACATCGACCACATCGCCAATAGCACGCCGATAAAAAAGAATTCGCTAGCAACATACAAAGCGATAGCAACAAAAATACTAATGCGATACAAAAACGAAGCAATGCTATACACAAATAGCCAGTAACTTTCTGAGCGACTATTAGAAGGTGAAAGCTCTTCTTGTTTTAATACATAGCGCTTCAATAAATAGCCGACATACTGATTGGCGCGCTTACCCAGGTTTGGTAATTCAATAAAATCGGACAACACATAATAGGCATCAAACCGAAGTAAGGGATTACCATTGAATAACAATGTTGAGACACCACCAATCAACATAATATTAAACAGCACCGCTCTAAACAGGCCCGGCTCAGAATTCACCCAAAGCAACAGAGCGATAGCCGCCAATGCGCCCTCAATTAAAATACCCGCCGCCGCGACTACCATGCGCTGGTATTTGTTACGCATCAAACCGGAGGAAGAAGCATCTATATAAGGCACCGGTATAAACACTAAAAACATCAAACCGAGTTCAGATACCTCACCACCCCAACGCTTCACTGCATAGCCGTGCCCCAACTCATGTACCAGTTTTATAAACGGATAAATAAGGAAAATAATTAACCAGTTACCCGCCGAAAATGCCTGATCACTGAAATTATTCGACAACTCCTGCCAGTTAACGCCCATCTGAAACAAAGCCGTCACCACCACTAACAACCACAATACAGCGGTCACTGGATTAAATAATAGCTGTGCAACCCACTGACTACGATTGAGAAAATTTTCGGGGTTCCAGATCGGTAACCGCAACGCTAACGGAGATTTAAGATACTGCAGCCACTTCTGCCGACTATGCTGTTGCTGGCGACGAAACATTTCGTCCAGATCAGGCATGACATCGGCCTGTAATACATTAGATCGATACAGTTGGGACAGTAATTGAATGGTTTCATCTTGGCTGGGCATATCATCGCCCAAGCTGGCACAGCTATCATGCCAAATATCTTTCAGCGATTTACTGCCATCCATTTGTTCAATTAATACTTTTGCTGACTCAGAAAAACGGTGTAATTTACCACCTGTCTGATCGCGCAATACATACCATATTTCACCGCGATATTGATGCCTTACCCACTGCGCATTGGCGCGTAGTTGCGGTTTGATGTCGGTAACACGGTACCAGGACTGACTAAATAAGCCGCTCACTTACGGCGTCCAACGCCACAGCTGCAGTTGCAGCCATTCGATCAAACCGCGGGTCCAATTGGCAATCAATAAACGATCGCCGACAGTGATTTTACCGATGCCCTGCATACCTGGACGCAAACTGCTGCTGAGTGTGGTTATATCCGCTTCTACCCGGAAAAAATTATTGCCGTCGCGAGCTTCTGTAACCGGTGTAATAGTGGTCACTACAAATTCAAATTTTTCGCTGGGCAGCGCCGACAACACTAATACCCCTATCTGGTCTATCGCGACATCGGCAATAAGATTATCCGCTACCATTAAGATCACTCTGTAGTTAGTTAACGGCGCTACCTCAAACAGTGTTTCGCCCTGCTCGACAAAGCTTCCCAAGCGCTGACTCAAATCACCCGATAACACCACACCGGCAAACGGTGCTTGTAGCCGGCTACGACGTAACCTCTCTTCAACCAAAGCCAACTCTGCTTCCGCCTGCGCCATTTGCGCACGGCTTATATTCACCTCTGCCCGCTCTTGCTTAGCATACGCATTATTGTATTCGTGGCGGTATTGAGAACGTTGGGTTAGCCATTTTTTTCGCTCCAGACGCAACTCTCTATCGTCAAGACGTGCTATTAACTCGCCTTTACTAACAGTATCACCCGCTTTTTTCGGCGCGCTAGTAATGTAAGAATTATAAGGCGCTGCGATAACTTGCTGAATTGAACCCTCAAGCTCAGTTTGCGCGGTAATGCGGTATTCGCCCTGCAAAAAACTGAATAGCAAAACTAACACCACCACCATAGCAGCGATCAGCTTGCGGCCGATATAATTGGGACCAATAGTGCCCTGTAGCACGTTTTTCGACTTTGCCAATAACAACTTGGGCAAGCTCAATTGGGCCTGGCGCTTGTCTTCCAAGCTAGCGGCTGACAACACCCCCACAGCGCGAATAAATTCTATTTCGTCGACCTCAAAAGGCGTCGCCTGACTGCGCTCTAACGTCAGTACGCAATAAAACTGCTCACCAATAAAAATGGGGACACTCAGTAAGTGCTCACTGCCTGATTCTTGCAATAATTGGTAATGATCGGGGGCGCGGATTTCATTATCAACCGCAGGTGAAATGACTTCTTTGCCAATCACCAGCGCCTCGGCCATGGCATTCGAAATAGCTGACATAATACTTAAGCGATGACCAAACTCGACGGTATGGGAAAGCGCTTCAACATGTACCTTGGCCGCTTTTGGAAAACCTATACTGACTCGACTACAGCCCAAGTCTGCCGACAACGCCGTTACCAATGCTAAACAGGCCGCTTTATACGCTTGTTGAGTTTGCACCGAGGTCAGCAACTCCAACGCACGTTTGCTACGCTCGGACAACTGATCGGATAAGATTAACGCCTGTTGGTTCTTATATAAACTGAGCCACCCCACCGACCATTGCAATTGACCCATCGCAGCCTGCAACACCGCCGGCTGATCGCTGTTGATATGCAAGGCGACAATACCGTATAACTCGGTGCCAACATGGACCGGGTAAGCCGCCGCATAGCTGGCCTGTTCATCACTCGCCTGCGACAAGGGCACTAATAAACCGCACTGCTCTTCGATGACGCCCTCAGCCACTTCGGCTAATTGCTGTACCGAGCCATTAAAAGGCCATTTTGCCATTGGCTTAAATACGTTGCTGCTGTCGTCACGCATTAACAATACGGCAGCAGTGACATGTTCAAGGCTGGCGCACTGAATACCCAGCCAATGAAAAGCAAACTCGCTAATACTTAAGCCACGGTTGATAAGCGTCAGTAATGCCGAGCTATCGACTACCTGCCCCACATTGCTGTCAGCAGACTGAGCCTGCGACGAGGCTGAGTCAGAAGGTTGATCTGTCATCACAGATTATCGGCGTTTAGTGTTTGTTTTGTTCGTCAATACTGGGTTCAACGGCATTGGCGTCAAGTTTAATTTCGCCCATTTTTGCTTCATATTGTTCAACCGCTCGGGATAATAAAACGGACAAGCGTTTAGCTGCATGGGGGTTGAGTATCATTCGATTGCTTAATGCGATACGAATATTTTTTTGCGCTGCGGCCCAAGACTGATTGGCTCCGAATAACAGATTGAACTCTTCTTTGGTACTGGAGACATTACACACATTAGCGTACTGCATCTCCATTTTAGAATCGTCCCAAATAATTTTCATTTGATTATCATCTGCTTTTTTTTCTTTGTCAGCCATCTGTTACATGCTCCTAGAATTTATTTTGTCGGCGAATAAACTATTCACCTAATTAATTTTCTGACCATCCCAACGCTTAAAACGTCGTTTACGGGCAGTTTTGTCTAAGTCTGCCATCGCGTCAATATCAATACGCCCTCTGCTCTTAGCAGCTGTAGACTGCTTCCAACCCGCCATGCCTGCTAAAGCAACCATACTGGCAGCCGGTGTCATTATAGTACCAGCTTCCTGCTCATTTTCCGGTGCTTGTTGCTCATCTTCAACCGGCTGTTCATTCTCAGACTCTAGCGATACTGGTGCCTGCGGATCAATCGCTGGCACTTCAACTGGATCAACAGCCGGGGCTGCTGCTTCAGGGGTGATCAACTCACTATCCTCATTGTAATCAGGCGCTGCCTCATCTTGCTCTGTCGGCCGCTCATTGACAGAGTCTGAACGAGAGCTCGATGATGTCGAACTACCTTGCGAGCTAGAGCTGGACGAATCCGAGTTGCGGCTATACAGCTCTTCGAATGTATCATTAGACGCAAAAGTGCTGCTAACCGATTGTCGCTGGGCCACCCCGGCACTTGGCGAGCTATAGGTATTGTTAGAACTATTGTTATACAGGCTGGACAAGTTAGAAGCTGTAACATCTTGATTGTTTACACCTAACACAATCAAACTCTGCACCACCTCTTCGTCGCTAGTGTTATCTAATAACACCCGGCCGTCATAACCAATAATGGTATCGTTGAGGAAATCACCGCCGATACCATCACCACCAACACCACCAATGATGACATCTTGGCCGTCGCCACTGAGTAACTCGTCGGCATCACCGTTAAAGTCAGGAGTCGACTCTACTGAATAACGCTTGCCATCAAGAAAGCCGACTTCGCCGTTATCACCTATCAACACATCATCGCCGTTACCGCTCTCGAGAACATCGCTGCCAACACCACCGATTTGGATATCATCACCGTCATCGCCGAAAATGCCATCATCGCCACCCAGCGTTGGCGCCAACGTTTTCACGCTCACCAAAATACCCTGTTGATAAAACACTTCGCCATTATCGCCAAGCTGGATGTTATTACCGGCACCGACGCTTAGTTCATCACTGCCTTCACCTGCAAGTTGCACAGAATCACCATCACCACTGATAAGCTCGTCATCGCCGCCAATCTCTGGTGAATCAGTCATGATGCTGGTGGCAATACCATCATTGCTGTATTGGATGTCGCCGTTGTCGCCTAACTGGATGTTATTGCCATCCCCTAAGGTCAGCTCATCGTTAGCCG
>JBNMPW010000118.1:0-9739 GCA_051277205.1 Oceanicoccus sp.
GACGACCTCGTATTCGCCGCTTAACCTCAGTTGCCACCAAACAATCTGATGACGCCATGTATTTACATAATTGGCGCAGCAAAGTTGAAGCGATTGGTAATCAGCACTATCCCAGCCAAGCCAAGCTACAGCAATTATTTGGTGACCTGCGAATGGTGGTGTCGCTGCTACCCAATGGTGATGTTTATCAGGTAAAAATTCTCGAGTCTTCAGGTCACAAAGTACTTGATCAAGCGGCGCTGCGGATTGTGCACTTAGCGGCGCCTTATGCCCCGTTTCCACCGCAAATGCGGCGTGATGTGGATGTGCTAGAGATTATTCGTACCTGGCGATTCCACAAAGACAAACTTTCATCCAGCACTTAAAGACACCAGCATTATAACTAATCAATCCAATAAACGGTTAAACATAGCCTGTTAGACCCCCGTTTTCAGCTTTTCGAACGTTAAATCCTTGTGTTCGGCCTAACAGGCCCCAATAATAGAATCATGGATAATTCAGACAACAGCGCTAATTTAAAGAATCATTTCCTGATTGCTATGCCGAACATCAGCGATGGTATTTTTGCGCACAGTATCACCTATATTTGTGAGCACAATGATCAAGGCGCAATGGGCATTGTGATCAACCATCCACTCGATCTCAGCCTTGATGAAATCTTTCAACACCTCGACATTGAAAACATTAGTAGCCCCCATAAAGATCAAATCATGGCGGGCGGGCCAGTGCATATGGATCGCGGTTTTGTGCTGCATCGCTCCTCCGACAGCGTGTGGGATTCCACCATAAAGGTATCCAAAGATATCGCACTGACGACTTCGCAGGATATTCTCGCTGCTATTGCCCACGATGAAGGCCCCAGTAAAAGTTTGGTGGCGTTAGGTTATGCGGGCTGGGGAGCTGGCCAGTTAGAAACCGAACTGGCAGAAAACTCTTGGCTCACTACGCCGGCTGACTCAGACATTATTTTCAATACACCCGTCGAGCAGCGCGCCAGTGCAGCGGCCGCCAAACTTGGTGTCAATCTCTCCTTGATCTCATCACAAGTAGGTCATGCCTGAGGCATGAGCGAATCTGGACGAGTCTCGCCAACTGCAAAGACCATTATGGCGTTTGATTACGGCACCCGCTCCATCGGCGTTGCCGTCGGCCAAACAATTACCCGCACAGCCAACCCTTTAACAGAGCTCACAGCACGCGACGGCATTCCAGAATGGGATCACATTAAAAAGCTATTGGATGAATGGCAACCTGATTTATTGGTAATAGGCTTGCCGCTGAATATGGACGGCAGTGAGTCGGAACTGACTCAGCGGGCTAAAAAATTCGCTAACCGCCTCCATGGCCGCTTTGGCTTGGCGATTGCCATGGCCGATGAACGTTTGAGTAGTTTTGCCGCCAAAGGCGAGATTATTGAACGCACCGGCTCCCGCAAGTTTAAACAACATAAGGTAGACAGCCTGGCGGCGACAATAATTTTAGAAAGCTGGTTTAACCAGCAAACCCGCAACCATTAGCGACCGTAGTTAGTACCCTTGTCACTGTTATCAACAGCTTCCATCGATAAATCACCGGCGATAGCATCTAGGTCGGAAGCACTGTTTTCATCCCCCAACTTAATCATCAAACGCAGATCATTGGCTGAATCAGCGTGTGCTAGCGAGTCTTCGTAGGTGATCTCACCCGATTTATACAGCTCATACAAAGCTTGATCAAAAGTTTGCATACCCAACTCGTTAGACTTGGACATCAAATCTTTCAGTGCATGCACTTGGCCCTTACGAATCAAATCCTGCGCCAACGGCGTGTTAATCAAGATCTCAACACAGGCACGACGGCCTTTGCCATCAGGCGTTGGGATCAATTGCTGGGCGACTATCGCTTTTAAGTTCAGGGATAGATCCATCCACAACTGGCGGTGACGGTCAGCTGGGAAAAAGTGCAGAATGCGGTCTAGAGCTTGGTTGGCGTTATTGGCGTGCAAGGTACACAGGCACAAGTGACCTGTCTCGGCGAAGGTAATCGCATTCTGCATCGTCTCACGGGTACGTACCTCACCAATCATGATCACATCTGGCGCCTGCCGTAACATATTTTTCAAACCCACTTCGAAGCTTTCAGTATCAATACCCACTTCGCGCTGAGTAACAATACAACCTTCGTGCTGGTGGATATATTCAATCGGGTCTTCCACCGAAATAATATGGCCTCTGGAATTACGATTGCGATGACCTATCATCGACGCCAAGGAGGTAGATTTACCGGCACCCGTGGCCCCAACAAAAATAACCAATCCGCGCTTGGTCATCGACAACTCTTTGATCACTTCCGGTAAGCCTAAATCATCGACCTGCGGAATTGTGGTTTCTATACGCCGCAATACCATACCGGCGAGATTGCGCTGATAGAATGCGCTGACTCGGAACCGGCCAATACCCCGAGCACTGATGGCAAAGTTGCATTCTTTCTCCCTAACGAAATCCCTGCGCTGGGACTCATTCATCACTCCCAACACGGTTTCGCGGGTTTTTTCCGGGCTCAGAGGGGTGGTCGTCACTGGTACGACTTTACCGTGGACCTTAATCGATGGCGGCACACCGGCAGTGATAAAAAGGTCCGAAGCGCCTTTCTCTACCATGATTTGTAAAAGTTTATCAATGTCCACAATTTACTCCTTTGATCCTTATGCCGGCTGTAAATACAGTTACTGCTGCACTGTTTATTGCTTTCACTGTTTAAAAGTTTTCTGGAAAACGTGCTTTTTCACGAGCGACATCGCGCGACACCAAGCGTTTATTAACTAATTCAGTTAAACACTGGTCCATGGTCTGCATGCCGACTGCACTACCGGTTTGAATAGCGGAATACATCTGCGCCACTTTATCTTCACGTATCAAGTTACGAATGGCCGAGGTGCCAATCATAATTTCATGCGCTGCGATCCGACCGCCGCCTACTTTTTTCAGCAACGTTTGGGCAACAACCGCTTGCAGAGATTCCGACAGCATCGACCTCACCATAGATTTTTCTTCCGCCGGAAATACATCAATAATCCGATCAATGGTTTTTGCCGCCGAAGTGGTGTGCAACGTGCCGAACACCAAGTGACCGGTCTCAGCAGCCGTCATCGCCAAACGAATGGTTTCCAAATCTCGCAGTTCACCAACCAGAATAATATCGGGATCTTCCCGCAGCGCTGAGCGCAGTGCTTCATTAAAACCGTGGGTATGGCGGTGAACTTCCCGCTGGTTGACCAGACATTTTTTCGATTCGTGTACAAATTCAATCGGGTCTTCGATGGTCAATACATGCTCATATTTGTTGTCGTTGATGAAGTCCATCATTGCCGCTAGGGTGGTCGACTTACCGGAACCCGTCGGGCCGGTCACTAGCACTAACCCCCTAGGGACCATCGACACATCTCGAAATACTTGGCCCATACCCAGATCTTCCATGCTCAGTACTTTCGAGGGGATAGTCCGAAATACCGCACCGGCACCGCGGTTCTGGTTAAAGGCATTAACCCGAAAACGGGCTACTCCTGGCACTTCAAATGAAAAATCCGTTTCCAAAAACTCCTCATAATCTTTGCGCTGCTTGTCGTTCATAATCTCATAAATAAGACTGTGTACTTGTTTATGCTCCATTGGCGGCAAATTGATGCGGCGTACATCGCCGTCCACCCTAATCATTGGCGGTAAACCCGCTGAAAGGTGTAAATCTGATGCGCCTTGCTTGGCACTAAAAGCCAGCAATTCGGTGATATCCATAATAATCCTTATACTTCGTCTATTTAACGGACTAAAAAATGAGTGTTTTCAGTATAATAGAGCTTATTGAAGTTGCCTCTGGGCAAACTCATCATGGCTGACATCTGTGACCTTGATCACAGTGTTTCACCCCTTTTGCTACTTCACCTTCAACTGAAAAGCAGAAAATGTCACAACCAATAGCAATCAATATAGCAAACGTTAGGGATCGCATCGCCAATGCAGAGAAAAAATTCTGTCGAGAGGCTGATTCTGTACAATTAATGGCCGTTAGCAAGACCCGTAGCGCCGAAATGATACGTCAGGCTCAGCAGGAAGGCATCGTACATATTGGCGAAAATTATCTTCAAGAAGCCTTAGACAAGCAACAGCAACTGACGGATCTCGACCTGCAATGGCATTTCATTGGCCCGATCCAGTCCAACAAAACCCGTGCTATTGCCCAGCACTTTGATTGGGTGCACAGCGTCGACCGACTAAAAATCGCGCAACGCCTCAATGATCAGCGTCCCAGCGAGCTGCCCCCTCTCAATATCTGCTTACAGGTTAATATCAGCGATGAGCACCGCAAAGCCGGTATGTTAGTCAGTGAGTTGACCGAACTCGCCGATGCAGTGAGTCGCTTACCGGCGCTGCGGTTGCGGGGTCTGATGGCGATCCCAAAAGCCACCCAAGATGTCCAATTACAACGCCAAGCCTTTGCCAGCTTACGCGAAGCGGCGACGGCTCTACCTCAGCAAATAGATACACTATCAATGGGCATGTCCGCCGATATGGAAGCAGCCATTGCCGAGGGAGCGACCATTGTCCGCGTCGGCACCGATATTTTCGGCCCACGGGCTTAGCGTCCTCAAGATACTGATATACTTGCTGTTATAGTTGTTGCTGTACTTGTAAAAGTTTTTATACATAGCCACACCACAGAAATAAACAAAATAGAAAGGTACTGTCTTGTCGAACCCAACCATTGCATTTATCGGCGCCGGTAATATGGCCTCCAGTATTATTGGTGGTCTCATCGCTACCGGCTTCAAGGCCGATAATATTATCGCCACTGCCCGCCACGCAGAGACCTTAGCGCAGTTGTCTAGCAACACCGCCGTGCGTACCACCACTGACAACGACGAAGCCGTAGCCAATGCCGACGTGGTGGTACTGGCCGTTAAACCACAAGTAATGCGTCCTGTTGCTGAGGCGCTGGCAAACAGCGCGCAACAGCGTAAACCGCTCATCATTTCTGTCGCCGCTGGTATTGAGAGCAACAGCCTCGACCAGTGGCTGGGTGGCGATATGCCGATTGTGCGCTGCATGCCTAACACCCCATCACTGGTGCAAACCGGCGCTACCGGCTTATTTGCCAATACGCGGGTCAGCGAGCAACAAAAAAAAATCGCCGATCAAATACTGCGTGCTGTCGGCTTGGTGTTATGGGTAGCTGAAGAAAATGAACTACATGCCGTTACCGCCGTTTCTGGCAGCGCCCCCGCCTACTTCTTTTTATTCATGGAAGCAATGCAAGCCAGCGCTGAGAAAATGGGCCTCGGCGCCGACACTGCCAAACAGCTGACCCTGCAAACCGCTTTGGGTGCCGCCAAAATGGCCATCGCCAGTGATGTTGATACCGCCGAACTACGGCGCAGAGTTACCTCTCCCGGCGGCACCACTGCCGAGGCGATTAGGGTATTTGAACAACAAGGTTTGGCCGATATTGTCGAACAAGCAATGATAGCTTGCAGTGACCGTTCGAAAGAATTGGCAAAAATACTGGGCGAGGATTAAACATCGTTTAGATAAAAATACACGCTAAGCTGTGCATTTATTAAAAGATGTAAACTTTCAGGTTACTATTACTTTGTAACTCAGCCTTTAGGCTGATTAGCTAACTAAGCTCTCAACCAACACGGATAATGACCATGGGTGCACTGCAAGACATTGGCAACTTAATGATTCAGACGTTTTTTAACCTCTTTATTCTGGCGCTGTTATTGCGTTTATTACTGCAATTATCAAAGGCCGATTTTTATAATCCGGTTTCCCAGTTTTTGGTGAAAGTCACTCAACCGATATTGGCTCCTGTACGCCGGCTGATTCCCAGTGTTGGCAAATGGGATAGCGCCACCGTGGTGGTGGTGATTGCGTTGCAAGTTCTCGCCACCGTGCTGTTAGTGGTCATTCAGGGTTTTAACATACCCAACCCGATTTCACTGTTGATCTGGGCTATTCTCGGCACCGCGGGCATGCTAATTAACATCTACTTTATCGCCATTTTGGCGTCGATCATTTTAAGCTGGGTCGCTCCAGGCAGCTACAACCCCGTCATCTTACTGCTGCGTCAATTGACCGAACCGATCATGACACCCTTCCGTAAACTGCTACCGTCTATGGGTGGACTCGACTTATCGCCAATTTTTGTGTTTCTGGCCATTAATGTTTTACAGATACTGCTCAATCACGGCGCTGCTGCTGCAGGTTTGCCCGCCGCCTATGTGCTCGGCATATAATGCGGCACATATTATTGAATAACTAGACTCGCAGGCATTAACTGACCGGAACCCGCATGCCAGAACAAACTAAGCCATCCTCTGTCGACCCAACCTCAGTAGGGTTGGTCACTCCACAGAGCCATCACTTTGACCAGCCGCTGACGCTAGCCAGTGGTCGCGTATTACCCGCCTATGAGCTAGTTTTTGAGACCTATGGCGAACTCAATAGTGATGCCTCCAATGCCGTATTAATCTGTCATGCCCTGTCAGGCCATCACCACGCGGCCGGTATTCACGAGGGCGACACAAAGCCCGGTTGGTGGGACCACTATATCGGGCCGGGCAAACCGATCGATAGTGATAAATTTTTTATTGTCAGCCTCAATAATATCGGCGGCTGTCACGGCTCAACTGGGCCGACGTCTATCAACCCTGACACCGGCAAAGCTTGGCAACATGACTTCCCCCTGTTGCGTTGTCGTGATTGGGTAGAGACCCAGCGAGAACTTATGGCGGTATTGGGTATTGGCCACTGGGCCGCCGTAGTCGGGGGTAGCTTAGGCGGCATGCAAGCAATGCGCTGGGCGCTAGAATACCCGGATCAGATTCGCCACTGCGTGGTGATCGCCTCTGCGCTGAAGCTCACCGCCCAGAATATCGCTTTTAATGAAGTCGCTCGACAATCAATCAGCTCCGATCCTGATTTTCATGACGGCTTTTATTTGGATCACGATACCATTCCCAAAAGCGGCCTGCGGTTGGCACGGATGGTTGGTCACATCACCTATTTGTCAGAAGATGGCATGGGGCAAAAATTTGGCCGCGAATTAAAAGCCGGCACGTTTACTTTGGGTAATGACGAAGATATCGAGTTTCAGGTTGAAAGCTATCTACGCTATCAAGGCGAAGTTTTTTCCGAAAGCTTTGATGCCAATACTTATATTTTAATGACTAAAGCACTGGACTTTTTTGATCTGGCGCGCGAATATGGTGATGATCCAGTTGCCGCTTTTAGCCACGCAACATGCAGTTTTTTTGTGGTGTCATTTACCTCAGACTGGCGCTTCTCGCCACAACGCTCGCGAGAAATTGTCGATGCGTTAGTCGCTGCGAAAAAACCGGTCAGCTATGCGGAAATTGAAGCCGACTTTGGTCACGACGCCTTCTTAATCCCTAACCAGCGTTACCAAGAAGTCTTCCAAGCCTATATGAAACGGGTTGCAGAGGAGTCTCACTGATGCGCTTTGATTTACAATTAATTCCTCATTGGATCACTGCTGGTGCGCGGGTGTTGGATTTAGGTTGTGGCGATGGCGCCCTGCTTAAAAAACTCACTGACAGCAAACAGATCAGCGGTCTCGGCATCGAAATTGACCCAGACCATATCACTCATTGTGTGGCTGACGGCATCAGCGTGGTGGAGCAAGATCTCAATAATGGGCTGGCCAATTTTCAAGATAATAGTTTCGATATTGTCATCATGGCTCATGCCCTTCAAACCTTGCGCAATCCGCATTTAGTGATCGACGAAATGCTGCGGGTTGGCAAAGAGTGCATTGTCACCTTCCCCAACTTTGCCCACTGGCAGTGCCGTTTACACCTCAGCCAGAAAGGCCGGATGCCAGTATCCAAATATATGCCCTATAACTGGTATGACACCCCCAACATCCACTTTTTCACCGTCAAAGATTTTGAAAGCCTGTGCCAAGAAAAAAATATCAACATTATCCGCAGCACCGTGGTGGGGCACGATAGCAGCGAAAGTTTTTTAGGCAAGCTGTTGCCGAACTTATTCGGTATTACTGCGGTCTACCATATTAGTCATTAGCCTACTAGGAGCCTCGCCATGCAAAGGCTAGCTTTTTTATTAATTAGCGTACTGTTAACTGTATTCGCGCAGGCTGAGAGCACCAAAACCTTCGGCGATTACGACGTCCATTACAACGTACTTAACGCCACTTTTATTAGCTCAGAGGTTGCTAAAGCCTATGGTATTGTCCGCGGTAAAAATCGCGCGCTCATTAATGTAGCCGTAAGAGAACGCTTACCGAAAGGCCAAACTAAAGCGGTAAAAGCTAACATCACTGGTAGCAGCTCTGACCTGATTCACTCAGCGGCATTAGAGTTTCAAGAGATCGTTGAACAACAAGCGGTTTACTATATTGCTGAGCTCAAGTTCAATAACAAAGAACTGCGTACCTTCACCATCAATATTCAAGCCGACCCGGCCGTAGCACCCTATACCCTGAAGTTCTCTAAAACACTTTATTTTAACGAATAACCTCTATGTCAAAAATTGTTCTCGCCAGCGGTAACCGCGGTAAATTACACGAATTCCAACAACTTTTTTCGGGTCGGGGCTTTGAGGTAATTGCGCAGTCAGACTTTAAGGTGCCAGAAGCGGATGAGACTGGCTTGAGCTTTGTCGAAAACGCAATTATTAAAGCGCGAAATGCGGCGCAGCACACCGGGCTTGCCGCCATTGCCGATGACTCTGGTTTAGAAGTTGATGCCATCAACGGTATGCCCGGAATATATTCGGCCCGTTATGCCGGCAACAATTCTGATAATCGCCAAGATAATGACCAACAAAACAATAAAAAGCTGCTAGCTGAACTGACAGGTATTGAAGAAGCGCGCCGCACGGCACGCTTTCAATGTGTACTGGTTTATATGCGTCATCACCGAGACCCTACTCCGAAAATTTATCAAGGTAGCTGGGAGGGCCGCATCCTAGAAAACGCTTGCGGCAGTAATGGCTTTGGCTATGATCCCTTGTTTTTTGTGCCTGAAAAAAACTGCAGCTCAGCTGATTTACCTGCCGAGCTTAAAAATGCCATTAGTCATCGTGGTAAAGCAATGCAGCTACTATTAGAAGACTGGGGCTAGAGCCAAGTCGGATAGCGCATGGGTTTTCTTATTCATGTAAGTTATTTTCTTTGGACGTTAATACAACTACCTTTTTCAGCTCTGCAATAAAATAGTTCACACTTTCTCTTATCCCGCCATTGTTTAAATTAGAATGATGTATTAGTCATGCATTATTTTAACGCCACCCCATTAACCGTGCCCCAAGCTAACGCAATATTTAACAAGTACTTCTAATTCATTTTTGCTAATACCTAAGCTGCCAATCCAATTTCAGCATTAAAAAGCCAATTTTTTTAACAATTGTCAATTTTTTGAATGTTTTTCTATTTATTTCGCCCCAAATTTAAAACTGGCATCTACTTTGCTACAGGAACACTGACAACCAAAAATCAATCTCTAAGGAGAACAATATGAAACGCTCTATCGCTCTTTTAACTGTCGTTTTAGCTGCAGGCAACGCACAAGCGAATTGTCTGGACCGTGAATGGCTTCAACAAAAACCGATGATACCCGCTGGTGAAACAGCATCATTTAATCTCATGTATGAGACTCAAACTGCCGTCGTTCAGTTTATCAAGGAAGGAGAGCAAGTTTTGAAATGCTTGAAATCAGACA
>JBNMPW010000119.1:0-9695 GCA_051277205.1 Oceanicoccus sp.
GCCGAGCCAGAATTTGAAACAGTTAATGATGCCACGGCATTGTGGACGCGCTCGCGCAGCGAAGTCAGCGAGGAAGAATATCACGAGTTCTACAAGCACGTTTCGCACGACTATGAGACGCCGCTGACGTGGAGTCACAACAAAGTTGAAGGCAAGCTAGAATATTCTAGCTTGTTATATGTACCGAAAAAAGCGCCTTTTGATATGTGGAACCGTGACGCTAACCGCGGTTTAAAACTGTATGTACAGCGTACATTTATCATGGACGATGCCGAGCAATTTCTACCTTTATACCTGCGTTTTATTAAAGGTGTGGTTGATTCAAATGATCTATCGTTGAATGTATCGCGTGAAATTCTGCAACAAGACCCAGCGGTTGATTCAATGAAGTCAGCGCTCACCAAACGGGTGCTGGATATGTTGTCGAAAATGGCGAAGAAAGGCGATGAACAATATCAAACCTTTTGGGATCAATTCGGTCAGGTATTAAAAGAAGGCCCGGCAGAAGATTTTGCTAACAAAGAAAAAATTGCTAAGTTATTCCGTTTCGCCTCTACCCATAGCAACAATGAAGCACAGGATCAGTCGCTAGAAGATTATGTAAGCCGGATGAAGGAAGGCCAAGACAAAATTTACTATGTCGCCGCGGATAACTTCACCACCGGTAGCAATAGCCCGCATTTAGAAGTCTTCCGTAAAAAAGGTATCGAAGTGTTGGTGTTGTTCGATCGTGTCGATGAGTGGCTTATGGGCCATATGATGGACTTTGATGGCAAGTCTTTCCAGGATGTTGGTAAGGGCGAGCTAGATTTAGGTGAGCTTGAAGATGAAGCTGACAAGCAAGAAAAAGAAAAACTCGAAACCGAAAACAAAGACTTGGTTGAGCGTGTGCAGAAGGTTCTCGATCAGAAAGTCGAGTCGGTACGTGTTACTAACCGTCTCACCGATTCACCGGCTTGTTTGGTGGTTGGCGATGGTGATATGGGTGCGCAAATGCGCCGCATTATGGAGCAGGCTGGCCAAGCAATGCCGGAAAGCAAACCCATTATGGAATTAAACCCTGCCCATTCTTTGGTGCAAAAACTTGATCAAGAAAGTGATGAAGACCGCTTTGCCGACCTGGTGGAAATTCTATTTGACCAGTCACAACTGGCCGAAGGTGGCCAGCTAGAAGACCCTGCGGCTTATGTTCACCGTCTCAATAAGTTGCTACTTGAGCTGAGCAAGTAGTCCTAAAAGCAACAAGTAATACAACCCCACTAGCGCACTGCCACTAGCGGGGTTGTATGTTAAACTCCTGCTACTAAAAACCACAGGGTCAGCCCTCTATGAGACATACCATTGCTGTTCTCGGCGGCGGAAGTTTCGGCACAGTCATTGCCAATATCATGGCCGATAATGATCACAAGGTTTGCCTTTGGCTGCGAAATGATGAGCGCGCCGAAGAAATAAACCGCGATCATATCAACAGCGCTTACTTGCCGGATTACCCCTTAAACCCTAGCTTAAAAGCCAGTACCGATTTGGTCGATGCGATCACCGGTTGCGATATTGTGTTTATGGCGGTGCCCAGCATGTCATCCCGCCAAGTGGCGAAAGAAGTTGCCGCTCATCTTGCAGACAATGTGATCGTGGTCAGTACCACCAAAGGCATTGAACACGACGGCTTTAAACTAATGAGTCAGGTGCTGGCCGAAGAAATTCCGCAGGCCCGAGTAGGTGTATTGAGTGGCCCTAATTTGGCGAAAGAAATAGCGGCCAAGCAACTCACCGCTACGGTGATTGCTAGCAAGGATGAAGCTCTCAATGAAACTGTGCAGGCTCTATTACACAGTGGTACTTTTCGTGTCTATGCCAGTTCCGATGTGTTTGGCGTTGAATTAGGCGGCGCGCTGAAAAATGTCTATGCCATTATGGCGGGCATGTCGCAGGCGATGGGGATTGGTGAAAACACAGCAAGTATGTTGATGACCCGTAGTTTGGCGGAGATGAGTCGTTTTGCGGTTCATAAAGGCGCTGACCCGCTGACCTTTTTAGGTTTATCAGGAGTAGGAGATTTAATTGCTACCTGTACCTCGCCATTGAGCCGCAACTATCGCGTTGGCTTCGAGTTAGGTAAAGGCCGCGATCTCGATGAAATTGTCGCTGAGTTGGGGCAAGTAGCGGAAGGGGTCAATACTTTAAAATTGCTTAAACAGCAGGCCGAAGAGTTAACTATTTATATGCCTTTGGTGAATGGCCTCTACGATATTATCTACAACAAAAAAACCATTGCTGAAGTAGTGGGTGGCTTGATGTTTGCGGAGCAAAACCGCGATGTTGAATTCACCTTATTAAAGCCTTAGTGCTTAACGCTGATGGCTAGTTAATGAAAAAACTTCTTATTATGCGTCACGGAGAGGCAGAAATGTTTGCTGCCAGTGATGCCGAACGCAAACTTACTGATTCTGGCTTTGAGCAATCGCAGCGGGCCGGCCAATGCATGATTGAATATGGCTTTAACCCCGATATCGTTTTGCTTAGTCCCTATTTACGTACCCAACAAACTAGCCAGGCGGTATTAAGCAACTTTGGCGATATTAGCAGCCAGCAACATGATTTTCTAACGCCGGATAATTCGCCAGCGCTCGTTGCTGAACAGTTATTCCAGCAAGAAAGTGCGAACCTGTTAGTGGTCAGCCATCAGCCCTTGGTAAGTTTATTAATTGCTTTGCTGCTGAACGGCGATAACAGCGAGTCAATGCCGCCGTCGATGTCGCCTGCATCCATTGCCTTATTAAGTGCTGATGATCTGTTGCCAGGTTGTTGCCAACTTGAGTGGATATGTCATGCACCAAACTACAAAGTGAGCCATTGATGTCAGTTGTCGAACGAAAATTTTCAGTGAATGGATATCAGTTGGCCGCCCGTGAATGGCATAGCGATGCACCGATAAAAGTGATTGCCTGCCACGGTTGGTTGGATAATTCCGCCAGCTTTGATGTATTGGCGCCGCTGTTACCCCAATGTCATATTATCGCCTTGGATATGCCGGGTCATGGCCTTAGCGATCACAAAGCGTTGCACGCCAATTACAATATCTGGGAAGACACCGCTGATATTGTTGCTGTCGCTGATGTTATGGGCTGGGATAAGTTTCATTTATTGAGTCATTCTCGTGGTGCGATTATTTCTTTGCTGTTGACCGCGGCAATGCCACAGAGGGTTGATTCATTACTGATGTTAGATGCCTTGCTGCCGTTGCCGGTTGATGAGTCTAGTGCTGCAGCTCAGCTGGGCAAGCATCTACTGGAAGTGCGTCGAGCGCGGGACAAGCAGTTACCTTGTTATGACACTGTGCAGAAAGCGTTGGCGGCCCGTTGTAAAGCGGCCAAGATAACTGAGTTTAGTGCGTTGCCAATTGTCGAGCGCGGCCTGAAAAAAACGGATGAAGGTTATCGTTGGCGCAGCGATGCGCGGCTCACTACGGCGTCGTCATTTAAACTGACAGCGGGTCATAACCAATCTTTTGTTGATGCGATAAGTGTGCCGCATAGCCTATTAATGGCCGAAGAGGGGATTGGTGGAAATGAAAAGTTTATAGCAATGGTTGAACAATACCCGACGCTCAATACACAGTTTGTAGCGGGTACACATCACTTACATATGGATCAGGCGAGAGAAGTCGCAACCATTGTTAGCGACTTCTATCAGCAGTTATCGAGCTGAATTTTTAGCGAGGCTTTACCAGCGATAAGAATTCGTGGCGAGTTTTTTCGTTATCGCGAAAAGAGCCTATTAACGATGAAGTGCGCATCATTGAATTTTGCTTCTCGACGCCGCGCATCATCATACACATATGCTTGGCTTCGATAATCACGCCAACACCTTCTGCATCGGTTATATCCATCACTGATTTAGCGATTTGGCTGGTCAGGTTCTCTTGAATTTGTAGGCGCCGCGCAAACATATCGACAATGCGGGCAATTTTGGACAAGCCTAATACTTTACCTTTTGGAATATATGCGACATGACATTTTCCGATAAAAGGCAGCATATGGTGTTCGCACATCGAGTAGAGTTCGATATCCGAGACTAACACCATTTCACTGGCATCGGATTCAAACAGCGCACCGTTGACGATATCTTCTACTGATTGACCATAGCCATGGGTTAAAAACTGCATCGCTTTGGCAGCACGTTTTGGCGTATCTTTGAGACCGTCACGGTTGAGATCTTCACCGACGCCAGTAATGATTTGGCCATAAGCTTGCTGCATGGTTTGTAATATTTCGTTGTTGCTAGCCTCGCTATCAACATCGGTAGCAATGTCGTTATCGTTGTTGGCTTTCTTGATTGACTGAACCACGGCGGCTCCCGTTTTGATGGTAATTAAAAGGCAAACATAAGAGCCAGAATACTATCAGATCAGCTTGTTCGAAAGAAAGGGCTAACAGCCTATTTAATTGCCGCTTAAACCAGCTAAACTGTTGTTATTCTTCATATCGCTAGAATATTAGTTGATTAGCCAATCTGCCTTTAATAACCTTTGGTAATGTAATGGAAAGTCGTGAGCACATCGGGCAGCAGCTAGCTACAGTAAGGGATTATATCCGCTGGGCCGTTAGTGAATTTAGCCGCAATGATTTGTATTTTGGCCATGGTACCGACAACGCCCTTGATGAAGCGGTGCAGTTAGTGTTGCACAGTCTTGGGATTGACCCTGGCAGCGAAGCGAATTTGTTAGATGCAAGGTTGTTAATGACTGAGCGCATAGCAATACTGGACTTAATTGAGCGCAGAGTTAGCCAGCGACTGCCTTTGCCATATCTGATTGGAGAAGCTTGGTTTGCGGGTTTGGCCTTTAATGTTGATTCGCGGGTATTGATTCCGCGCTCGCCGATTGCAGAATTAATTACGCAGGGTTTTGAGCCTTGGCTGCATCAGCAGCCAGTTAGCGATATTCTCGATTTATGCACTGGCAGCGGTTGTATCGGCATTGCCTGCGCGCATTATTTTGAAGAGGCGGCAGTGGATTTGGCCGACCTGTCTGCCGATGCTCTGGCAGTAGCGCAGCAGAATATTGAGCGCTATGAGCTTGGCCACCGTGTTCGTGCAGTGCAGTCAGATCTGTTTGTGGGCTTGGCGGGCAGGCGTTATCAATTAATCGTCAGCAACCCACCTTATGTTGATTATGAGGATTTGGCCTCGATGCCGGCTGAGTATCAGCATGAACCGGCGTTGGCGCTGGGCTCAGGTGATGATGGTCTGGAGATCACCCGGCAGATTTTGCGACTGGCTGCAGATCATTTGAGCGATGATGGGATGCTGGTGGTGGAGGTAGGTAATAGTGGTTTAGCACTGGAGCAGGCCTTGCCGAAAATACCCTTTACCTGGCTGGATTTTGAGCATGGTGGCCATGGCGTATTTGTTTTCAGTCGGCAGGAATTGCTGCAATATCAGCCGGACTTTGGCTGATGGATATCGTATAATCGTATTTTTATTTACTTCCAACATCGACTGCATAAATAGAGAGTTTTCATGTCCGGAAACACCATAGGAAAACTGTTCACCGTCACCAGTTTTGGCGAAAGTCATGGCAAGGCTTTAGGTTGTATTGTCGATGGTTGTCCACCGGGCCTAGAGCTTACCGAGCAAGACTTGCAAGCAGACCTCAATCGTCGCAAGCCTGGCACTTCGCGTTTTACCACTCAGCGTCGCGAAGATGATGAAGTACAAATTTTATCCGGTGTATTTGAAGGTAAAACCACCGGTACATCGATTGGCTTGCTGATAGAAAATACCGATCAACGCTCCAAAGATTACTCAAAAATTAAAGACCGGTTTCGTCCCATGCATGCGGATTACAGCTACGCCCAAAAATACGGTATTCGTGACTACCGGGGTGGCGGTCGTTCTTCTGCCCGTGAAACTGCGATGCGGGTTGCCGCCGGTGCTATCGCCAAAAAATACCTGAGCCAACAGGGTATAACCGTTAGAGGTTATTTATCGCAGCTAGGGCCCATCAAAGCTGAGCAGCTCGATTGGGATTTAGTAGAAACTAACCCTTTCTTTTGTCCCGATGCCAACAAGATCGAAGAGATGGAAACCTATATGAAGAAGCTGCGTAAAAGCGGTGATTCTGTCGGTGCCAAAATTACCGTGGTTGCCAGTGGGGTTGCGCCGGGTTTAGGCGAGCCTGTGTTTGATCGACTCGATGCGGACATTGCTCACGCTATGATGGGGATCAATGCGGTAAAAGGCGTTGAAATTGGCGCTGGTTTTGATTGTGTGGATGCGGTGGGCAGTGAGCACCGCGATGCATTGACGCCGCAGGGTTTTGCCTCCAATAACGCTGGTGGTGTATTGGGCGGTATTTCTAGCGGCCAGGACATAACGGTTAACTTAGCATTGAAGCCAACCTCCAGTGTGTTAATACCCGGTGCCACTATTGATGTTGATGGTATTGCCACCGACGTCATTACCACCGGCCGTCACGACCCCTGTGTTGGCATTCGCGCCACGCCCATCGCCGAAGCCATGTTGGCGATTATATTGATGGATCATTTATTGCGTGACCGCGGTCAAAATGCTGATGTGCAATGCAGTACGCCGGTGATCGCCGCCAGTACTGAGTCTACGTAAAGACTGATGTTTAGCGGCAGTGCGTCGGTTCCTTACTGGCGTCTTTCCAGTTTTTACTTCTTTTATTTTGCCTTATTAGGCGCGTGGCTGCCGTTCTGGCCATTGTATTTACAAGAGCTGGGTTTTAATGCCACTGATATCGGCTATCTGGCCGGCATTATGATGGCCACCAAAATAATCGCGCCCAATATTTGGGGCTGGTTGGCGACTAAAAGTGAGCAGCGGATGCGTATTATCCGCGGTGGTTCATTGCTTGCTCTGCTGATATTCATCGGTATTTTCTTTAGGCAAGATTTTTTCTGGATGGCATTGGTAATCGGTGGTTTTAGTTTTTTCTGGAATGCCGTATTAGCTCAATTCGAAGTTATTACCTTGGCCCATCTCAGTGACCGTTACCAGCGTTACGGTCAGATCCGTTTGTGGGGTTCAATCGGTTTTATTGTTGCGGTTAGTTTATTGGGTTTTTATTTCGACCACTTTTCGGTGATGATATTGCCGTGGTTTATTTTGGTAATACTGGCCGGTATTTGGCTGAGCAGTTTAACGGTTGCTGAAAAGTCGATGCCAGTGATTGACCGGAAGACAGCGCCATCGCTGAAAAAAATTCTGCGACGGCCTACCGTGCTAGCGTTTTTGATGTGCTGTTTTTTAATGCAGGTATCGCACGGTCCTTATTACACATTCTTCAGTGTCTATCTAGAGCAGCATGGTTATAGTCGAAGCATAACCGGGCTGCTATGGTCGCTGGGTGTATTGGCGGAAGTGATTGTGTTTATTATCATGCACAAACTGCTACAGCGTTATAGTTTGTACGCCATTATGTTGGTCAGTTTATTACTATCGGTATTGCGTTGGCTATTGATTGCCTTCTTTGTCGATAATGTAGCGCTGTTGATATTTGCCCAGTGTTTGCATGCGGCCAGCTTTGGTACTTTTCATGCGTTTGCTGTCGAGATGGTAAGGCGGATATTTGGCGGCGGTCTTGAGGGGCAAGGGATGGCCTTATACAGTGGCTTAAGTTTTGGCGGCGGTGGCGCTGTCGGTGCTGTATTGAGCGGTTGGTTGTGGGATATTGATCCAATGCTTATTTTTATAATGGCGGCGGTGGCCTGTTTGTTAGCAACTATCATTGGCGGGATATTTATCCGTGATGATAAGGCGCTATTAGCGGACTAAAAAGCCCTTCGATTAAGAAGTGTCGGTTTATAAAAAGTATCGATTTTTAAAGATAGCGGATTAACAAGCTACCGTCTTGGCCGTATAATTGGCTAACTAACGAGGACAATAAATGACCCAGCTTACCCATATTAACGACGCCGGTCAGGCGCAGATGGTCGATGTCACTGACAAACAAACTACCCATCGTGAAGCTGTGGCTGAGGCGACGGTGACGATGTTACCGGCAACCCTACAATTAATTGTCGATGGGGGTCATAAAAAAGGCGACGTTTTTGCGGTCGCTCGCATTGCTGGTGTGCAAGCGGCGAAGAAATGTTCGGATCTAATACCGCTTTGTCACCCGCTGATGCTGACGTCCATCAACGTTGATTTACAGGCCGATCAGGCCAATAATCGAGTGATTATTCGCAGCACTTGTAAACTGGCTGGGCAAACTGGCGTAGAGATGGAGGCATTAACAGCGGTATCAGTGGCGGCCTTAACCATTTATGATATGTGTAAAGCCGTGGATAAGGGCATGACTATTGGTGATATACGGTTGCTTGAAAAATCCGGTGGTAAGTCCGGGGTTTGGCAAGCCGACTCTGTTGTGGAGTCTATTTGATGGTACAGGTGTTATTTTTTGCCCGTTTGAGGGAACAGTTAGGCGAGGCTAGTTTGTCGCTGGCTTTGGCGGATGAGGTCTATACGGTACAAGGTTTTGTGCAACAGCAGCTTGCAGCGCACAATCCAGAGTGGGTAGAGCACTTATTGGCCGACAACACTATCTGTGCAATAAACCAACAAGTGGTCGATCTACAGCATGTGCTAAATGACGGCGATGAGCTGGCTTTTTTCCCGCCAGTGACGGGAGGCTAAAAGATGACATTTGGTTTTTCTGTCAGTGTGCAAGCTCAAGACTTCGATGTCAGCCACGAGCTTCAACAACTGCGGCAACAGTCTTTAGAGATTGGTGCGCTGGCAAGCTTTGTTGGTGTGGTTAGGGATATCAATGATAACCAACAAGTGGCTACCTTAGAGCTTGAGCACTATCCGGGTATGACTGAGGCCAGCATCAGCGAGATTGCGCAGCAGGCGGCGGATCGTTGGCCGTTAATCGCGGCCAGAGTGATTCACCGTGTCGGTAAGTTGAGCCCAGCTGATCAGATCGTATTTGTGGCGGTAAGCAGTCGGCATCGTGGTGATGCGTTTGCGGCCTGTGAATTCATCATGGATTTTTTAAAAACGCGCGCGCCTTTTTGGAAGAAAGAACTAACCCCTATGGGCGAGAGATGGGTCGATGCACGTAGTTCTGATCAGCAGGCCGCCGAACGTTGGTCGGAGTAGTATCGGCGAGCTTATTGCCGTTTTTAACCCTGATTCTAATTACAGTTCTTTGCAAATTTTGTGGTGGTTGCTAAGTGAATTTGGCAGGCTGCAGTGTATAATACCGGCAGCTTTTAATGTCGGTAATAATTAATAAAAAGGTGTTTATATGAGTCTCGATAGCCGTGAATTTCGTAATGCGTTGGGCAGTTTTGCTACCGGAGTTTGTGTCATTACTGCCAACCCTGAAGGTTACCAACCTTTTGGTATGACTGTTAACTCCTTTGCCTCGGTATCACTTGATCCTGCATTGGTGTTGTGGAGCTTGCAGAATAACTCTGAATGTCTATCGGCATTTGAAAAAGCAGATAAGTTTGCGATCAATATCTTAGCGGCAGACCAGCAAGATTTATCCAATCTGTATGCCAAGAAAAGCGACCATGTACTGTCACCTGAGCACTATCGTATTGGTAAGTCTGGTAGCCCGATTTTACGTGGCGTCGTCACTAGTTTCGAATGTGATATCTGGGCGCGTTATCCTGGTGGGGACCATATCATTTTGGTCGGTGAAGTGAACCACATAGAAG
>JBNMPW010000120.1:0-9605 GCA_051277205.1 Oceanicoccus sp.
ATTTTGCTTAAACGTGGTACTCCCTTGTAACGGCACCACCTCCAAACCATGACGCCCGAGATTCAGGCTTTGATAAATTTCCGGACGGAATAAACTGCACACATAAGAACAGTTGGAATATTTCCAACCTTCATGCAGCTCGCGGCTAACGGTTGCACCACCGATATAGTCATTTTTTTCCACGACCAGAACCTTCAGTCCGGCCTTGGCTAAAAACGCCGCATTGGTGAGGCCGTTATGACCGGCGCCAATAATAATTGCATCATATTGCTTGGACGACATACTAAAATAAGCCCTCTATTTGTCCTGCTTCGTGGATATGGATTTCATGGCCGCTGAGGTTAGCCGGCAAACCAGGCATGGCCATAGTGGGACCAGCCAAAACTGGTAAATTTATTGTGTTAAAACCACTGCTTAAAACTCACTATACGCCGCTAACTAGCCGCCTCAATCGCAGCCTATAGGGTGATAGCCGATAGGGTCGTTACAATGCTTAGGCCACCTGTGGCAAGATGGGCTCGCGCTTACGCATATATAAATAGATACCCATATAAATCAGCATGGCCACAATCGACATAGCGCCACTGACAAGAAATACGCCGCTATATCCATAACCGTATTCTAAAGCCGAGGCCGCCACATTAGGGCCAACAAACTGACCAAAACCCTGCACGCTTGGGAGTAGCGCCACCAATGAACCTTTGCGATCCATATGCGACAACATGCCCGACTGGAAAATATCGATAAAGGTCCACAAGGTCATAAAGGCGAACAGACTGACCACAATATTAATGTCACCAATACCACCCGCTAACATCGCGACCATCCCCCCCATAAGAAATAAGGAACAAAACAGGGGCTTAAACAAACCAAAGCGAGCACATAATAAGGCAATAAAACATCCGACTACTGCAAAGAGTGAGGACGTAGTCAAAACTGGGCCAACCCAATCATCAGCGACACCATCAGCCAGCGCCGCCAATTCAATATAGGTGTAATAGCCACCGATGTTGATATAAGTAAAACAAACAGCTACTAAGCAAATAACAGGAAAGTAACCCGGGACTCGCCAATTTTCGGTCACCTCTTCGATCTTCTCCTGGTGAGATAACTCTTGCGCATTTAATGGCCGACTGGGCAACCACTTAATGAAGACGGCGCATAGCATAGCCAAAAGAATGAACAGCAGGTAAATTTCATTCATCGCCAGTTGGGGAAAGAAGTGCAGTTCGAGCGCTGTAGAAATAGCAAAGCCAAATAATAAAATATTAAAAGCGCGCACTGGGTTTGTAGTACCGCCTAAAGAAACTACGGCAACCGCCGTAAAAATACCACTACCGACACCGGCAGCAGCGCGCAGCCACAACAGCTGATCGTAATCCACCTGCAGCATACAGAGAGCATTGGCGACAACGGAGAGTAGAACACCAAACATCACCAGCTTTCGTCGATTGACTCTAGCCACCAACAAAGAACTCAATACCGCACCGGCGGACAAACCACCTAAATCTGCGCCCCAGATTCGCCCGACCTGCACTTCGGTAAACCCTACCATTTCGACTAGCGCGGTACTCAGTACTGGCACACTTACCATCACGGTATAGCCCACCAATGCCATGTAAATGGAAATGCACAGAGAACGCCAGCCATCAAAAATAATTACCGGCGTATCACCTTCAATCGAATCGTTAGTCATTTGTCACCCATTGTCTTATTTACCAGAGTATTTTTATTGTTTACTACTTCGCTTGGCCTATTTTTTACTGCGTCACATTCGTCTATTATTTTCCACTTAACTTCGGTTGCACTCCATCTAAACTAACACAGCCGCTTAGTGTTAGGCCTTTATTTAATGTTAATGGCGGCAGGGACTTGGTTGCGACGCTCAAGATTAATCGGCGCACCAGTAGCCAGGTTGACAGTGACTGCCTCTCCTTCGATCTCGCACCATGCCTGCTTAATATCTTTATACGCTTTAAAAACAGAAGCATTACCGAGCATCGCCTGCAAACCCCAAGACCAAGCTGAGCAGTTAATCGACCCCACCGATACCTTTTCACCATCTATGCTGGCAAAAAGCGCTGCACCATCGTCGGGCTTTTTACTATTTGTATTTTTAAAGGTACGCAGCACATAGCGTGCGCCCTGCTGCTTGCTGGCTATTAAAGCATCGCGGCCGATAAACTTTTCTCCGTCCAACTTCACCAACCAACTCAACCCCAGCTCTGAGGGCAAACGCTCAAAGCCAGGCTGTGGGTCAACCTCAGTAGAGAAGTCCCAACCGGCGACAATAAACCCACCCTCGAGCCGGCAAGCCTCCAGCGCACTTAGGCCATAACCTGGAATATCTATTGCTAGCTCCGCTCTTGCGATACTGATCTTTTGCTTGAAAACACTGGCATACTGCGGCTTTAACCAGCACTCATAACCAAGATCTGCAGTAAAACCCATGCGCGATATTCGCACCACGCCATCAACCAGTGGAAAATCTTTTACCTCAAAGGGTTTTAATGACTCTACTCCGGAAAAACCCATATGATGTAGCACAGCGGCAGATAAAGGCCCTTGTAATGCGACACCCACCCATTGCTCAGTACAGTCATCTATATAAAGATCATCCGAGGAAATACCTAATTGATCACGTAACCAAAAATAGTGCTCCCGATGATCAATATCAGAGGGCATCAATAGATAATCGTCGTCGGCATACTTATAAATTACAGCATCATCTTTCACACTGCCATCGTCGTTGCAAAAGATGACATAAATGCCGCGCATTGCCGGCGCGGTGCTCACTGGACGAGTAAACAAGTTATCGAGAAAAACCCCAGCCTTAGGGCCGCGAACATAGCATTTTCTTATTGGTGAAACATCGAATAAGGCACAATTGTTGCGGATAGCATGATACTCATCCTCCGCGGCGCTGTAATGATTGGGTAGCAAATACCCATTCCAATTTATGTAGTCTTTGTCTTCCTTCTTACATTCTAGAAAGCCTTCAAAGCTACTGGCTGCACTGCCTGAATCAGGACTCATTAAAAAATCAAAAAAAGCACTTTTTTTCATAATAACTACTGACCGGAAATACTGCTTTGACTTGAGAAAACACCACAATTAATGAAAAGATTATAGACATCTTATCTAGCACTAAACTCCCTGCCTATAGGTTCGGATATAGGCAGGAATTACAGGCACGGAATACAGGCACGGAATACAGGCTCGAATACAGTTCCTAGTGGTTTTTGAGCGACGGGTAAAGCCGCTAACAAAGCTTTATGCTCTGCTGCCTTAAAGCACAAAAAATAATAGCGGATACTAGCCCTAACTTTTTCAGGCAACATCGCAATAATCGGAGGTGTGTTATCCCACCAACTCAGCAGGATGTTTTTAAACAAGCCATTAGCTATATGCGCCATGGAAAGGTTCAACTAGCTGCACAGACCTGCCTGGAGGGTATTAAGCAGTTTCCCGAAAACCCTAATATTCTCTGCTTGGCAAGACAAGTAATGCTGGCAATGTAATAGTTTACTCCTCCAAATAGTCAGACCTTTGGTTTAGCGGTCTTTATAATTATCGTTAATGATCAACACGATATCGTACAATACTGGAAGCATTGACCTTTCCATACCTACCCGCTCGGAAGAACAAAACCCTCCCTACCTTTTACTATCTACTTACTTGCACTCACTGTAGATTTTTCAATATGACAGACAATAATGAATTTATTCTTAAAGCCACCTGCCCGGCAGCCACAGGTATTTTAGCAGGGGTCACCGGGTTTTTAACCGAACGAGGTTGCTATATCTCGGAATTAAATCATTTCGACGATGTAGAAACTGGCAGGCTATTTATGCGCTGCCGATTTCATGTCGATGGTGGTGATACATCGATAGAAAGTTTGCAGAAGGGGTTCCCTGAGGTTGCTAAAAAACTATCAATGAACTGGCAAATAATTTCTGCCGCCGCCCCCATGCGCACCCTTATTATGGTCAGCCAATATGATCATTGTTTAGATGACTTACTCTATCGTCTCCGAAAAGGGGAGATAAACATGGATATTACTGCGGTGGTTTCTAACCATCAAATACTACGCCCCATGGTGGAGCGTGAAGGTATCCGCTTTATCCATCTGCCAATGAATAAAGACAACAAAGCCCAACAGGAAGCGGCATTGTTAGATATTATTGCCGAGACTAATACTGAGCTGACAATACTTGCACGTTATATGCAAATATTATCGGATAATCTTTGCACAAAACTATCCGGTAAGGTTATAAACATTCATCACTCCTTTTTACCCAGTTTTAAAGGTGCAAAACCCTACCATCAAGCCTTTGAACGCGGTGTAAAGTTAATAGGCGCAACAGCACATTATGTCACGGCGGATTTGGATGAGGGTCCAATTATTCAGCAGGCGGTTCAGGAAGTTGATCATACCTATAGCGCTGATAAGCTAGTGGCTGCCGGTAGAGATACTGAAACCAAAGCACTGGGAACGGCCGTGAAATTACACACCGAGCATCGCTCTTTTTTTAATGGCAATAAAACCATTGTATTTAAATAGCGTTAGAACTAACTAAAGAAATAACTTAGAAAAACGGCAGAAATAATTATGGAAAATCTTATTGACGGTAAAGCTTTCGCTGACAAGTTAGTATTAAACCTTAAAGCAGAAGTGGATGAATTTAAAAAACAATATGGGGTAAGCCCTGGCCTTACAGTTGTGCTAGTTGGTGAAGACCCTGCCAGCCAAGTGTATGTTCGCAATAAAATCAAACGAGCCGAAGAAACAGGGATTAATTCCTTTATGCATAAATTGCCTAAAGACACCGATCAGCCGACACTGAATAAACTCATTGACCAATTAAATCGGGATCCTAACACCCACGGCATTCTGGTCCAACTGCCGCTGCCATCGCAGCTTGATGAAGAAACTGTGATTAATTCTATTAACCCTGAGAAGGATGTAGATGGCTTTCATCCGATTAATGTCGGGCGCTTAAGTGCCGGCCAATCTACCTTAACGCCCTGCACGCCACTGGGCTGCCTACTGATGCTGCAAAGTGAATTAGTTGACCTTAGTGGTAAAGATGCTGTGATTATTGGCCGCTCAAATATTGTCGGCAAACCGATGGCGGCCCTGCTGTTACAACAAAGCTGTACGGTAACTATTGTCCATTCAAGAACAAAAGATATTCAAAGTATTGTTAAACGTGCCGATATTGTAGTGGCGGCAGTAGGCAAAGCCGAAATGGTCACAGCTAGCTGGATTAAACCCGGAGCCACGGTAATTGACGTTGGTATTAATGCCATAGAATTGGATGGAAAGCGTAAGTTGGTTGGCGATGTGTGTTTCTCAGAAGTTGAGCCGATTGCCGGAGCAATCACCCCCGTACCCGGTGGTGTTGGCCCTATGACTATTGCCTGCCTGATGAAAAATACACTTAGTGCAGCTAGCCAACAACTCGGGGGAAATAAAACTAACGGCTAGACCTTGATTCGCAATATATTCGGATCATACAATCACTGTCTATTGCAGCTACCAATAACAATGATAGAAAACCTCAGAGACTAGACAGATATGGATATTTATTCAATTACGATAATAATCAGTATTATTATTTTTGTGATTATTGGTAGTTACTCTGGCAGAAGCGTCAAAAAACTCGATGACTACTTTGTTGCAGGACGCCAAGCACCCACCTTACTTATCGTCGGCACATTGGTAGCCAGCCTCTTTAGTACGACAATTTTTATGGGCGAGGCGGGCTTTACTTACGACGGACAAATGGGGCCTTATCTTTTATTCCCCGGCTTGGCCGTTATCGGTTATATCTATGGTTCTTTATTGTTCGGTACTTTTTTGCGGCGCAGTCGAGCGCCGACAGTAGCCGATTATTTTGGCCAACGCTTTAATAGTCATCGCGTACAGCGGGTTGTTGGTGTCACGATTATTGTTGGCCTTGGAGGCTACCTGCTAGTTGTCACCCAAGGGGCTGCCATCCTGTTATCAGATCTTACCGATCTAAGCTACTTTCAGGGCCTACTGGTTGCCTGGTTCAGCTATACGATATTCACCATGTATGCAGGGTCCAAAGGTGTCATTATTACTGACACGTTGATGTTTCTATTATTTACTATAGCCACCTTAGTCTTTGTCTATGTCATCTTAAATAACTTCGGCGGCTTTCCCGCGGCCTTGCAAACATTAGTAGAGGGTAGTAGCAAACAAGATATAGCCTCATGGCACGGCACTATAGGTGCCGGTACCGAGTGGCCCACCTATATCGATTTTCTGATTTGGATTGTAATTATCGATATAGCTTGGGGTGTGGTTTATGCTGTTGGCCCCTGGCAAGCCAGCCGGCACTTGATGGCAAAAGACGAACACGTTGTTATTCGCGCATCTATCTATACTTGTTTTGCGGTTATTGTTCTGCAATTAGCTATCTATGGTATTGGCGGTCTGATTAATATCGCCAACCCAGATATCACCCCATCGGAAACGGTCATAATTTGGGCGGCTAAAAATATGGTGCCGGAACTGTTAGGTGCTGTTCTACTAGCAGGTATTGTGGCTGCTGCCCTATCATCCGCTTCAACCTTTTTATCATTGGTTGGTTTTAGCGTCAGCAATGACATCATCAAAAGGGACACACCCCTGAATTTAAACACGACGCGCTTATTGATGTTAGCTACGGGGGTTATTGTCCTTATCGCCAGTTTCTTTTTTCCTCCGAATATTTTCTGGTTAATGCTTTTTATTGGCACTGTCTTCGCCTCTTCCTGGGGAGCCGTTGCTTTTATGAGTGTCTGGAGTAAGCGTATTACTGCTGATGCAGCCTTTTGGGGAGTCGCCACAGGTTTTATGTTTAATGTCATTCCGGCGGGGTTTGAAAACGTGGGACTGATAGACTTGCCGAGTTATTTTAGTCCGGTCATCATTGGCGTGATAGCCAGCCTGCTGACTATTTTTATTCTGTCTACTCGCGGTCAAGTCAGTGAAGAGGAAAAACAATATCGACTCCAGCTTCATCAGACGCCCGAGGTCGATTACGACTTAAAAAAAACGAAAACCACGTTGATCGCACCGCTCTGCCTAGTGGTCTACGGCTGTATTATGCCGATACTTTTAATCGTTTATTATGTGATTCCGTATCAGGCTGCAGCCGGGCAATTGCTTACGGACGGATCAGTGGATTGGTCACGGGGCGAGGCGTTGCTGCCTTTTAGTACCGCTGTTATTTATATCTCTCTCGGCTTGATTTCCGCTAGAGTCATTTGGCGTCGGTATAGCCCAACCGCTAAACAGACTGCCAAGTGATTCAGGCAGACTTCAATTTAACAGCAGCAGAGCTGGTTGATGACTGAGTCATTATCATCACGCCAATCCCAATAACAAGCAGCGGGATAAACGGCTCCAGCGGCCAGAATGGCAACCATATCTCCATGTCAGCGGACCACGCGTTCGCCGTTAAAACACTATTCACCGCTTTATACCAGTAATGTCCTGTCGGTGACATCAGCAGACCAATTACCACTAATAACCGACCTAGGTTAACTTTCAGTGGGCTAGCGGTAGAGGCCGCTTGTCTTTTCTTACCCCAAGCCAAAATCCTCATCAAAAAGGCAATAAAGCCGGCCCAATAAAAAATATGATCATGCAGCTCGGGTGGATTTGGATAGTAGTACAAATTCCACCAGTAAACGCTAAAAGGGTAAGCCCAGAGCCAGTAAATCCCACCCTTTTGAATGAGTTTCCATTGTTTGAGATCCAATAACCGACGGGCGAAAACAAACGATGTGACCACCATAAAACCGAGAAAAATATAGCCAACACTGCCCTCAATTTCATCGCGAAAATAATAGACTTCCTCAAAATAGTAATCGCGAAAGAAAGTCGACATCATAAAGATAAACAAACCCTGCCACGCCATCGCCGCCGCAAAAGTCAGACCGATATACTTTCGGTTACGCGCCCACCAGTTTGTGAACGGCCCTGGAAATAATATCTGGGCAGAAGATGCAGCAACCACCAGATAAATGAAAGGCACTGCCCAGCGAACCGAATAACCTATCATCGCCGATACACCGTCGCCGGTAGATAGATCTACCGACAGCATCTCAATAATAACCAAAATAGAAATGGGTATGGAAAGAAGGCAGAACAGCCCCCATTTATTTAGCGCTTTATGCTTAAGAAATGACTTTAAATCAACACTCATTGATATCAATCCCAGTGATTAAAACTACCTTTATCTTTAATATTATCCCACTCAGTAAATACCCAAACCTCCCTGCCGATAGGGTAAGAATAATAGGCTATTTATACTGTGCTAGTATTGGCCGATAAACAATGACTGAATTATGGTTAAGTATGTCCAACTTTTGGAAAGATAAAGCATGTTTCACAGCAACAACTGTGCTTGGTTTCACACCCTGGCTTATCTCGATGTACCTGCTCTATTGGTTTGAAACCAGTAATACGTGGACCAGTGAAACCAACCAGCGGGATGTGATGACTATCCTAATTCTACTCACTGGGATGGCGACGACGTTTTTATTGTTGTCGTATTTTTCTAAGCGACGTTAAGCTGTGACTATGGGCACGCCCATGCGCAAGCAAAACAGAAAACTCACGATACTAGCTAACGACCAAATACGAGGACCATACCGTTCATGGATATAACGCATCCGATCAGGGAGCTTGGGACCGTTAACTCCGACAAGCTTAGCAAGGCAATTCTTGACCTCGGGGCACCGCTATGGCGTGAAGAAGAGCTCCGCCAAAAAAAGTATCAGGAGGTGCATTATAACACCGAGTCCCTGATTATGGTTTTTTGTGACCACGATAACTGGCCCAGCATCGACCTCGTCAAAGGTGCTAGCTGGGAGCAGCTCTCACCTTTCGCCTTGCCCCTAATGCACGATATCATCGACCGAGAATACACCCCAGGGGGCACCATCATTCGTGCGATGGCCGCCAAACTGACTGCGGGCAAGACTATCACCTCGCATACGGACCATCATCAATCGTTCCGGCAAAGCCATCGCATCCACATACCGATTACGACCAACAACAAGGTTCGCTTTATGATCGATGGCCGTCCCTATCGGATGAAAGTCGGCGAGGCTTACGAGATCAACAACCAAAAAACCCATGGGGTCATAAACAGCGGTGATGAAGACCGTATCACCTTTATCTTTGATTACGTACCTGGCAGAGAGGCTCCCAATGCATGAATCACGAGTAGCTGCAGCATGACCTGCCTGATTGCAACGTCGGTAGTGCGCGGTAGCAGTCAGGGCGAGAGCCATGGCGGTGTCTACCTGATTAATACTGACACCGACGAACTTCTCAAGCCCGTCGACTGGAATAATATCGATATTGACTGGAGTGGGCGTGGCTGGGACCGAGGGCTGCGCGGTATAGCGTTTCACGATGGCAAAATCTACATTGCGGGCAGCGACGAGATTTTTGCCTTCGATCAAGGGTTTAATCTGGTTGCGAGCTATCGCAACCCGTACCTAAAGCATTGCCATGAAATGTCGATACACGGGGGGCATCTTTTTGTCGCCTCCACGGGCTACGACAGCATCGTTGG
>JBNMPW010000121.1:0-9604 GCA_051277205.1 Oceanicoccus sp.
TCGGTTATGCATCCAGCCGGTTTGCACTAATTGGCGCATCGCTGCATCAATAATTGGGACGCCGGTTTGGCCGTTACACCAGCGCTCAAAATCCTGCATGTTATGACTCCATGGTAACTTTTCTGTTGCTGGCTTAAAGGCGCGATGCCTGCTGATACGAGGGAATTGATCGAGAATATGAATATAAAAATCGCGCCAAATAATTTCAGTTATCCAGCATTGAATATTATCGGCGGCCACCGCACTGGCATTGTTCAAGGCTTTATGGGCAACAGTTAAACACTGGCGCGGCGAAAGTACTCCAATGGCTAGATAGGGGGATAGGCTGCTGGTCCCATCAATAGCGGGGTAATCTCTTTGTTGTCGGTATTCAGCCATAGCTTTTTTAGCAAATTGACGGAGTTTTTTTTGCGCCGCTTTTTCACCCGCCTGCCAGCTAATGGGTGGATGGCTGCCGAGGTTGAAGGCCTCGTCGTTAATAACATCACCTTCTATTAATAGCGCCGTTTGATGGCGCGGCACATCAGAAAGCCCTGGCGGCCAATGCAGCTGTTTTCGCCAGGTTTTGCTAAAGGGAGTAAACACTTTATAGGAGCCACCATCTGGCTTTAGTACTGACCCTGGTGACAGAGCCGATTGGTCATGAAAATAATGGCTGCTAATAGACTGCTCGGACAGCCGTTGTTCACAGGCAACATCACGATTTTTTTCATTAACGCCGTATTCATGATTGGCAAATAACCGAGAGATATTGCACTCTCCGCATAGGGTCAACAAGGTGTCTGGTAATAGATCGAAACTATCCACCGTACGAAACTTTAAGGGGATGCCCAAGTCAATTAATCGCCGTTGTAACGCGTTTAGGTTATCGGCGATAAAGCGCGCTTTAATCGCGGCCATATCATGCAGCCGCCATTGCGCAGGTGTTGCTATAAAGCAGGCAACCAGCGGCTGTCCATAGGCTGTTGCTGCCTGTAGAGCGGTATTATCTTCAATCCGTAAATCTGACCTGAACCAGATCATAGTGTGGCTTTGCGGCTGTTGTTCTAGCGTCTCTAGTTGTTCTTTTTGATGGGACATGGACATAGAGGCCTTGGTTAATTATGGATGCTGAATGAGTGTGTCGCTTTGTTGCTTATTGTTCAATAAAAAAGTAATGGGTGCTTAAGGTCATCCGTTAAAAATGCACTTAAGTCGAAACTTTCATCTTCAGGGTACAGCGTTTGAATGGTTAGGCTGGGCTCCGATCCATAGGCGGTAGGCCCTAACGCACCAACTGTGCTGTTGACGTTGAAAAAACGATGCAGTGTTTCGTCAATCTGCATCTGCACACGAAAGCTGGCCATGGGCTCTAGCTTTGCAGCCCTTTGCTGCCAGTCATCGGGTACGCTGGGGTGCTCGGCTAGATTTATCGGCAGTAATTTATCCGCCTTATTGTCACTGAATAAACCACGTTGTGTCAGTGACATCAGAATCACCGACAGGGTGTCTTCCCAATTACTCATAATGTTGCCTGCGCCTTTGCGGCTAAACATAAAATCGTAGTAATTACTGACTTGGTTCAGGCTTTCTGGATTTATGCTATGACGATAAAAGCCTACCCAACCGCGGTTAACCATCAAAATATTGCTAGAGCTGTCGAGTAATGCCGTAGGGTAGGGGTCTAATGCGCGCAAGGTCATGGTCATGGCTTTACGCAGCCATTTTAAATCCGGCGAATGAAAGTCCATGGGATGTTCGGCGGGTACAAAACCGGCGGCGATTAATAAGTGATTACTGTCTCGGTGCCCCAGTTCTAAGGCTTTGGCGATCGCCGTCACTATCGCCTCGCTGGGGCGGGTATTACCGCCTTCGATGCGGCTGATATGTCGCTGTGAGCTGTTTATAGTAAAGGCCAGTTCTTCTTGGCTGAGATGGTGGACTTCACGCCAGAATTTGACAAAGCGACCTATGGCGAGGCTGGGGGGCGGCTCATCTTGTTGATTTGGCATAGTTGGGAGTTAGTGTCTGTTAAAGCGTTCTACGGATTGGGTGCTATGTCTTGTCATGCTTCATATGGCATAAGCGATATGACATTCAAGGTCATAGTAGCTTTAACAACGCTAATGGACAATCGTTGCCTCTTATCACTAAGCACTCTTGCTCAGACTGGACATATAATTATGGTTGCTCCTATCCTCGATCGTCGTGATCTCGAATTTATGCTTTATGAGCTGTTCGATGCCGAATCCATGACTCAGCGTCCGCGCTATGAAGATCATAGCCGTGAGACCTTTACTGCCGCAATTGACATCGCCCAAAGCTTGGCAGAAAAGTACTTGCTACCTAATCGGCTGAAAGTTGACCAAAATCAACCGACCTTCGATGGTGAAAAAGTACAGATGATACCTGAGATTAAAATAGCGCTGGATGCCATTGTCGCGGCCGGTTTGGTATCGCCCAGTGCTGACTATGAATCAGGTGGTATGCAGTTACCGGGGATTGTTGCCTCGGCTGCCAGTGGTTATTTGACAGCTGCCGGAAGTACTACGGTAGGTTACATTGGATTGACTAATGCCAATGCTAATTTGATCGATGCCTATGGTAGCGAGCAACAAAAGCAGCAATGGGTTGAGCCAATGCGCAGTGGACGTTTTGCCGGCACTATGGCGATGAGTGAGCCACAGGCAGGTTCCGGTTTGGCCGACCTGACGACCAGTGCGGTAAAGACCGAGCAGGGTGACTACTTGGTAACCGGCAATAAAATCTGGATATCCGGTGGCGACCACGACCTGAATGAGAATATTGTGCATTTGGTGCTGGCTCGCGTGAAGGGTGCACCCAAGGGCGTTAAAGGTATTTCGTTGTTTATCGTGCCTAAGTTTTTAGTCAATGAAGACGGTTCTTTAGGTGAGCGCAATGATGTTGAGTTGGCTGGCTTGTTTCATAAGATGGGGGGGCGTGGACAAACCTCAACGGCACTGAGCTTTGGTGAGAAAGGTGGGGCGGTTGCATATCTGGTCGGTGAAGAAAATAAAGGCCTCACCTATATGTTTCATATGATGAATGAAGCACGAATAATGGTGGGCACAGGCGCGGCACTGATAGCCCTGACCGGTTACCAATATTCACTGGATTATGCCAAGGAGAGACCACAGGGTCGTCTCCCTTCGAATAAAAACCCCGATTCACCACCGGTGAATATTATCGAGCATGCGGATGTTAAGCGGATGTTACTGGCGCAAAAAGCTTACTCTGAAGGCGCAATGGCACTCTGTCTTTACGGTTCGCAGTTGTCCGATGATGAGAAAACAGCAGCAACGGAACAAGAGCGTAATCATGCCCATACCTTACTGGATTTTTTGACTCCGATGATTAAAAGCTGGCCGTCGGAATATGGACCTAAAGCAAATAGTATGGCTATTCAGGTATTGGGTGGTTCGGGTTATGTTAACGAGCATCCGGTGGAGATGTTTTATCGGGATAATCGCCTCAACCCTATCCATGAGGGTACTACCGGCATCCAGTCCATTGATTTATTGGCGCGTAAAGTACCGATGAATAATCTAGCGGGGTATAACGCTGCACTCGAAGCAATAGCAAAAACGATTACACTGGCACGCAGCGATCAAGCATTGTTGAACTATGCCGATGAATTGGAAGCGGCTGTTACTACGTTGAAGAAAACCACTGAGTCTTTACTCGCTGCAATGGTGGAACAAAATATCGATTTAGCACTGTCCAATTCGGTTAAGTATTTGGATGTGTTCGGTAATGTAGTGATTGCCTGGATGTGGTTAAAGCAAGGTATTGTGGCCAGTACTGCGTTAGCGCAACACCCACATCAAGCCGATGAAAAGTTTTATCTCGGTAAGTTGCAGGCGATGCGTTACTTTTTTAAATTTGAATTACCTGAAATAAATGCTTGGGCGACATTACTGCAGGAAATAGATAGCACCTGTCATGACATGCATCCCGACTGGTTTTAAGCTGTTATAAATTAACAATAAGCGAGGAAATAAACATGGTTCAAATTATCAAGCGTGATGAAGTGGAGCAGTTTGTGGGCCAGCAAAGCGAGCCATCCGAGTGGTTTACTGTCACGCAGGAGCAAATCAATCAGTTTGCCGATTGCACACTCGACCAGCAGTTTATTCATGTTGACCCTTTAGCTGCTAAAGAAGGGCCTTTTGGTACCACCATAGCGCATGGTTTTTTAACCTTGTCGATGCTGACGCATTTTGCCGAAAGCTTTTCAATAATTATTGAGGGCGCTCATACACTGCTTAACTACGGTTTTGATAAGGTACGTTTTTTAACGCCGGTTAAAGTCGATAGCCGTGTGCGTGCCAGCGCTATTTTTGCGGATATTGAAGAAAAGAACCCTGGTCAGTTTGTTGTGAAAATGAAAATCACAGTAGAAATTGACGGGGAAACAAAACCCGCTCTGATTGCTGAGTGGATCACCCTGCAAATGCTGTAGTTTTTATTATTCTATTTTAAATTTATTTAATGACAGGAGATGGATAAAACCATGACAATTAATTTTGAAGGTAAAGTTGCAATTGTGACCGGGTCGGGTAATGGCTTAGGTCGTTCGCATGCATTAGAGCTGGCAGCCCGTGGCGCAAAAATCGTAGTTAATGATTTAGGCGGTGCACGTGACGGTAGTGGCGGCAGTTCTGAGGCGGCCATGGAAGTGGTTGCTTTGATCGAGAAAAATGGTGGTGAAGCGATAGCTCATGGCGCTAACGTTGCTAAGTTTGATGAAGTTGAAGATATGGTTAAGCAAGCGATGAAAAAATGGGGGCGTATTGATATTTTGATCAACAATGCCGGTATCTTACGCGATAAGTCTTTTTCTAAAATGGAATTAGATGATTTTCGTTTGGTCATGGATGTGCACTTAATGGGTTCGGTAAATTGCTGTAAAGCCGTTTGGGAAATCATGAAAGCGCAGGGCTATGGTCGTATCGTTATGACGACTTCTTCGAGCGGCATGTACGGTAACTTTGGTCAAACCAACTACGGTGCGGCAAAAATGGCGGTACTTGGTTTGATGAATACCTTGGTACTTGAAGGCATGAAATACGATATTCGTGTTAATGCTTTAGCACCAACAGCGGGTACACGGATGACAGAAGACTTGATGGCGCCAGAAATGCTGGCCATGCTAACCCCTGAGGCGGTAACGGCGGGTGCGATAACGCTGTGTCATGACGACGCACCAAACCGGATGATTTTATGTGCTGGAGCAGGCGGTTATGCCAGTACCCGCTTATTTGAAACCGAAGGTACTTTTCTATCGGTTGAAGAACAAACACCTGAAAAAGTCTTAGAAAACTGGGCTGTGATTAATGATACCAATAACCAGTCTGAGTTAGCATCTGGTTTAAAACAGTCAGAAAAGTTTCTCGGTAAAGCCTTTGCTCATATGCAATCGCAGGCATAACTTTTAAATCATAACAACCACCAGGAGTGTTCAATGAAAGACGCCGTTATTGTCTCAGCTGCTCGTACCCCAATCGGTAAAGCCTATCGTGGAGCGTTTAATAACATGGAAGCCCCTTCACTGTCTTCCTACGCAATTCGGGCCGCGGTCGAACGTGCGGGTGTTGATCCTGCTGAAATCGATGATTGTCTTTTTGGTGCCTCATTACAGCAGGGTAGTCAGGGCGGCAATCTGGGTCGTCAAGTTGCAATGGCCGCGGGTTTACCTGTATCAGTTGCCGGCATGAGTATTGATCGTCAGTGTTCATCGGGTTTGATGACTATTGCCACCGGTGCTAAACAAATTGTAATGGATGGTGCGCCGATGTTAGTGGCCGGTGGTTGCGAATCAATTAGTCTGGTACAAAACGAAAAAATGAATATACATCGTATGGTTGACCCAATGGTCATGGCTAATACGCCAGCGATGTATATGGGGATGTTAGATACCGCCGAAGTGGTGGCTAATCGTTATAACATTTCTCGTGAGTTGCAAGATGAGTACGCATTGCAATCACAGCAACGCACTGCTGCGGCACAGGAGGCTGGAAAGTTTGACGATGAGATTGTTCCTGTTACAGCCACAAAATTAGTGACTGATAAAGCTACCGGCGAAGTCAGTGAGCAGCAAGTGACGTTAACAAAAGATGAGGGCAATCGTCCCGGAACCACACTCGAAGGTTTGAATGGTTTACGGGTTGTTCGTGAAGGTGGTTCTATCACCGGCGGTAATGCCTCGCAATTATCCGATGGTGCTGCAGCGGTGGTATTAATGGATAGCACTTTGGCCTCGCAACGTAATATCGAACCGATGGGTATTTATCGCGGCATGGCAGTAGCCGGTTGTGAGCCTGATGAAATGGGCATTGGTCCAGTGTTTGCCATCCCCAAATTATTGCAGCGAAATGGTCTAACTATGGATGACATTGGTTTGTGGGAATTGAACGAAGCCTTTGCTGTGCAAGTAATTTACTGTCGTGACAAGCTGGGTATCCCTAACGAAAACCTGAATGTGAACGGTGGTGCTATTTCTATTGGTCACCCCTATGGTATGAGTGGTGCGCGCATGACTATGCATGCTTTGATTGAAGGTAAGCGCCGCGGTGTTAAATATGTTGTTGTTACCATGTGTGTAGGTGGTGGTATGGGCGCTGCCGGTTTGTTCGAGGTAGTTTAGATTTGTATCCTTTTGTCGTAGTTATCTCCTGGAACGCGGTGATAGCCTGCCCCGCGAAGATACCAATGTCTTGGGTATCTAGAATTACAAAGTGATTTTTTATTTTTCACTTGAGTATGTTTGAACTGTGTTGTTATTAATTAGTTTGCAGGGGGTCGCCCGGTGGCGGCTTACTTTTCTTTCATGGGCAAAGAAAAGTAAGCAAAAGAAAGCCCACTCAACGTCGTCGCCCTGCGGGAAACTTGGGTTTTATTGAAATTAACGGTTGCTGCCGAACTCGAAAAAAATCATAATAAGTGTTTTTTATTCCAAAAAATCCTCGCTCTGCTGCGTTAATTTCAATAAAACGCAGGCGACTGAGAATGGAGCCCGGCAGGTCAAAAGACTAACAACAAAAAGCAGGGTGGATCAAGATACACCCTACACATTAGGATAACAAAAGATGAAAAATCTATTTTCAGTCGCCGGTAAAGTAGCGGTCGTCACCGGTGGTTCTCGCGGTATCGGCGCAATGATTGCGCGTGGTTTAGTTGAGAATGGCGCCAAGGTTTATATCACCGCCCGCAAACAAGAAGAGCTGGCACAAACCGCAGAGGCCTTAGCCAAATTTGGTGATTGTATTGCGATTGTAGCTGATCTTTCAACGTTGGCGGGTATTGAGGCTTTTGTAGCGCAACTGGCAGAAAAAGAATTCTCTTTAGATATTCTGATCAATAATGCCGGCGCCGTCTGGGGTGAGTCGATTGATAACTTCCCAGAAAGTGGTTGGGATAAGGTGATGGATTTAAATGTTAAGTCGCCGTTTTTTCTCATTCAGAAATTATTGCCCTTATTGCGCAAGTCCGGTACCCATGAAGACCCAGCCCGAGTAATAAATATTGCCTCTATCAATGGCTTGGTGAACCCCAAAGTTCCCAACTATTCTTATTCCGCCAGTAAAGCAGCGGTGGTGCAAATGACACGGCATTTAGCAGTGGATTTAGCGACAGAAAATATCAACGTCAATGCCATCGCGCCCGGTGTGTTCCCCAGTAAGATGATGGCCTTTACACTTGATAACTATGAGCAAGAAATTGTTGCCTCAGTGCCGCGACAGCGCATAGGCCAGCCAGAAGATATAGCTGGCACGGTAATTTATTTGTGCTCGCGTGCATCCGCCTGGGTAGTTGGCCATACGCTGGTATTAGATGGCGGTATGGTGGCTAACGCCGGTTGAGTTGGTATTTTAAATCAATGCTAGAGGTATTTATGCCGTTGTGCTTAAAGCGATTATTAGTACTATTACTAGTTGCCGGCCTGATCATTGTCGGTTTATATCGCTATTATATTGATGTGCTACACCAGCAAAAGCTGGACCTAGACGGTAACGTCCTCCAGCATGAGTTGTCGATTGGTGGTAAAGCACGACAGTTTTCTTGGTATCGACCGAATCGACTGGATGAAGGTAGCGCGGTCATTTTTGCCTTGCATGGCTCCAATGGCGATGGCGAAAAGGTACGTAAGGGTTTTGCTTACGAATTAGACGAGTTAGCTGATGTGCATGGCTTTATCGTCGTCTATCCCAATGGTTTTCTACGTTATTGGAATGATTGCCGGGCCTCGGCGGATTACGCCGCGAATTTACAAGACATCAATGAGCCAGCATTTTTTAAGGCCATGATTGCTTATTTTATTGAGCAAGAAAACATCGACCCACAGCGCGTGTTTGTCACAGGCATGTCTAACGGTGGTCATATGGTGTATGGCTTGGCGATGGAGGCACCATCCTTATTTGCAGGTTTTGCTGCCATCGCCGCGAACTTACCGGTGGCCAGTAATTTGGATTGCCAGCCTTCCGGACAGCCGGTTGCGATGGCAATCTTAAATGGTACGCAAGATTCGATTAACCCTCATGAAGGTGGTTTGGTCGTAGTGAATGGCAACAGCAGTCGCGGTGAGGTTCGTTCAACCGAACAAACAATGCGATATTGGTTAGATTTAGCCGGGATTAAAACCGCGGCCACACGGCAGAAATTTGCCGAGTTGGATGGGGTTGATGATACGTCAGTGATTTTACAGCGTTGGCATGATTCTATTGGCCGCGAACTGCGACTCTACACACTGCAGGGGTCGGGTCATGTAATACCGAAAAAGGTCGCGCGGCAGTCGCCTATCTTAGGGTGGACAGCTGGGGATATTTCAGGCGCCGAGCAGGTTGTCGATTTTTTCTTGGCGGAGAAAGAGTAGCGACTGTAGTGCTAGATTATTTATCAGCACCTAATAGCATTGCCACCAGCATATCGGCATGTGCTTCGACAATACTCTCTTGATGACAATCGACGTCAAATAACAACTGACATTCTGGTGCAAAGGAGAAAATGGTCGAACTAGCGCTGACCATAATGTAATACCAGTTTACAAAATCTGTACCTTCAATCCCTTTCGCTTCCTTAACCAGTCGTGCCATTGCATTACTTGCAGGGCGTATATGGTGGTCTATTAAGTAGCGGATGCGCCAACTATCATGGGTTGCCTCTTGGCTCATCAGGCGGCTGAGTTCTGGGTGTTTTGCATGAAAGCGTACATGAAAACGGACGATAAAACTTACCCGTTCGCTCTTTGATAAGTCGTGTAGTATTTCAAACCGTTGGTCGAATTCGGTTTTCATATTACCAAAGGTGGCATCAACCACCGCTTTCCACATGTTTTCCTTGTCATTGAAATGGTAGGCCAGCAAGCCGCGCTGTACTTCAGCTGTATTTTCAATATCGCGTACTGATACACCGTCAAAACCCTTCTCTGAAAAGATCGTGGTACCGGCCTCTAACAGTTTGGCACGAGTGATCTCGGTACGTTCCTGAGTACGTCGAGTGCGCTTTTTCATAATTGGCGGTGTTTGGTTGGCTTTTGTGGCTACTAATGATCAGGAAGGCAGGCTGTTCGCGCCGCCCAGTAGTTGCTGTTGGTAACCTTAGTGCG
>JBNMPW010000122.1:0-9570 GCA_051277205.1 Oceanicoccus sp.
GTGATAGCCCTGACCCATCTGCCGGCAGCGATGCAAAAGTGCGAGAGATTGGCAGTAATACTAGCCGTCTAATCGACAACCTACAGAACAATGCGATGTATTCTGGTATGCCGCGACAAAGTACCATTCCCGTCGCTATTCGAAAAATCAGCGCGGCTTAAGTAAAGAGTATAAATTTATGAGTAAACCTTTCCGCTTTTCTCTACAAAGTTTTAATACCGAGTCTCCGAAAGCTTGGCGCAACTTGATCAGCAAAACCGAAGCTCTGGGCTACTCTACTTTTTTTTTAGCGGACCATTTCCTCAGTACCGGTGAGGCCCTTGATAGCACAGGACACCCACCGCAAATGCTGGCAGCGGCACCTGCGATAGCAATGGCGTTACAACAAACCACTACACTGCGAGTTGGTTGCCGTGTATTCTGCAATGATTACCGCCACCCCATTACGCTTATTAAAGAAGCGGCCACCATGGATTATTTATCTGATGGCCGTTATGAATTTGGACTTGGTGCCGGCTGGATAAAAAATGAATATGAAGCCGTCAACTTAAGCTTTGATGAATTTCCACAACGCTTTGCCCGTTTTGCCGAAACCGTCGCTGCCTATAAAGCCTTTATGTCCGGCGAGACCATGAATATTGATGGTGAAAGCCTAAAGTGGTCCGGCTTTTATGGGACACCGACACCAAGTCAAAGCCCTCACCCGCCATTGATGATTGGTGGCGGCAGTAAAAAGATTTTGACCTATGCCGGCCAGGAAGCCGATATTATCAGTTTAAATTTTAACAACAAATCCGGTACTATCGGCGTGGATGGAATGAACTCAGGCATGGCAGATGCCACCGCTAAAAAAATCAAGTGGATTAAAGACGGCGCTGGTGCCCGCTTTGATCAAATAGAATTAGAAATTGGCGCCTATACCACCATCGTTACCGATCATCCCGCGCCAACAGCAGCCGCTATAGGTGAAGCACTGGGAATGAGTGCTGACGATATTATGCAACACCCACATTGTTTAATCGGCAGCGTCGATTATATTTGCGATGAATTACTGCGTCGTCGGGAATTGTATGGCATATCTTATGTCGCGGTTATGGATGATGGCGAAAATAACATTGCCGATCAATTCGCACCCGTTGTGGCACGGCTAGCCGGAAAATAAGCCGGTAACTGAACAAAGAAATAAAAAAATTAATTTTTTATAAACATTAAGACAAATGCTGAGGGAAAATACCACATGCTCAAACTAGCAGATCAATCCTTATTATGTGATCAACTCTATATTAACGGCGAATGGGTAGGTGCCGATAACGGCGCCACTATGCCAGTATACAACCCGGCCAACAAAGAATTGATTATTGAAATACCCAATGCCGGAGCCGATGAGACTCGCCGTGCTATTGAAGCAGCCGACGTAGCCTTTAACAGCTGGCGTCAACTGGTTGCCAAAGATCGTTCCAATATATTGAAAAAATGGTTTCAGTTGATTATGGCTAACCAAGAAGATTTAGCTCAGCTTATGACTGCAGAACAGGGCAAGCCGTTAGCTGAATCGCGTGGCGAAGTTGGCTATGGTGCGTCTTTTGTTGAATGGTTTGCAGAAGAAGGCCGCCGTGTTTATGGCGACACAATTGCCGCCAACAATCCTAACCAGCGCATTGTGACATTGAAACAACCCGTTGGTGTGGTTGCGGCAATAACACCTTGGAACTTCCCAATTGCGATGATTACTCGCAAGGTAGCCCCAGCACTAGCGGCTGGTTGCACCATCGTACTGAAACCTGCCACCGAAACCCCCCTATGTGCCTTGGCCTTAGCTAAATTAGCTGCCGACGCTGGTGTACCTGCCGGTGTATTCAGCGTTGTTGCCGGTAATAACGCCCGCGCTATTGGCGGCGAAATGACAAGCAGTAAAATTGTCCGCAAACTGACCTTCACCGGCTCTACCGAAATCGGTAAAGTGCTAATGAAGCAATGTGCCGATACGGTTAAGAAAACGTCAATGGAACTTGGCGGTAACGCCCCCTTTATCGTATTTGATGATGCCGATCTCGATGCAGCTGTGGTCGGATTGATGGCATCTAAATATCGCAACGCTGGCCAAACCTGTGTTTGTGCTAACCGTATTTTGATTCAAGAATCAGTGTTTGACGCCTTTACAGAAAAATTAGTGGCCGCCGTTAATAAACTAAAAGTCGGTAACGGCGCGGATGATGGCGTTACCATTGGGCCACTGATTAATGATGCGGCCTTTGAAAAAGTCAGCGCAATTGTTGATCAAGCTACCAGCAATGGCGCCAAGGTATTGGTCGGTGGCACAGGTACTGACGCCAAAGGTGAAAACTTTTATCACCCGACTATATTGGTCGATGTTGATAACAGCATGGATGTCTACAACGAAGAAATTTTTGGCCCTATCGCACCGCTGTTCAAATTTAAAACCGAAGAAGAAGCGATTACTATTGGTAATGATACTCCGTTTGGCTTATCTGCCTACTTTTACTCCCGTGATATCGGCCGCATCTGGCGCGTTAGCGAAGGTTTAGATTACGGCATTGTCGGCATCAACGAAGGTATCATTTCAACCGAAGTGGCACCCTTTGGTGGCGTTAAAGAATCGGGCATTGGCCGCGAAGGCTCCAAGTATGGAATCGATGATTATCTTGAAATCAAATACTTGTGCATGGGTGGCGTTAACGATTAAGACCGCCCAATAGTATCTATAAAAACAAGTTCCACCCTGCGCTCTGCAGGGTGGAACTGCCCCTAACCAATGATCGCAGAGACGCGCTCTCTTCTCATCTTGCTGCTCCAAATAAAAACATCCTTATAAAAAAGTTGAACATCATTCCCTATGCAGCCATTATGGCGCTGCCAGCCAGATGCGGGTCCCGTACAATGAATACTTTTAGTGAGCCTCCAGATGATTAATCGTCGACACTTTGTTATTGCCACCAGCGCTTTATTGACTATGGGCTTTAGGACTGCAACAACAACAGCTAGCACGACCATGCAACCCGATGAAATTATATTAGGCGGCGGCAAATATCTCGACCTCGACAGCGACCAAATTAAGCACGTGCTATCGCTAGTAAATTTACAAGACCAGTCAACTAAAATAATCAGCTGTAATTTCCTACCGCACGGTGTTCATAGCAACCCCGCCAATAAAAGCCGTATGGCACTGTTTGAAAAAAAAGGGCCAGGCGCCTGCGAATTTGATTTAACCAGCAGGAAAATCACACGCTACATCCCTACCCATAAGGGTCGCCACTTCTATGGCCATGGAGCCTACACACTAAATGGTGAAACCCTGTTTGCCACCGAAACCGAATTAACAAATATGCGCGGAGTAATTGCCATCCGCAATACTCGCGACATGGATTATCTGGGGGAGTTTCCCAGCTATGGGCTTGAGCCCCATGAATGCAAACTGATCGATAATGGCCGCACCTTAGTAGTTACTAATGGAGGAGGTACAGTCAGCGGCCAAGCGCCCTCCGTCGCTTATATTGATGTCAACAATCAACAATTAATTGAAAAGGTTGAACTCAGTAATGACGCTATCAATGCTGGTCACATCGCGGTTGCTGAAGACGGCTCATTAGTGGTTGTTTCGGCGCCGCGTCTGGGCCTTGGTGAAACACATTTAGGCGGCGTCAGTATTCGCCCCAAGGGTGAAACCATGCAAACTATTAAAAAGGAAGCTATTAGCCAGCAAATTTATGGGGAAGCATTAAGCGTGGTAATAGTGCCCGGTAAAGGCATTGCCGCTGTCACCCACCCCAGCAGTAACATGATAACGCTGTGGTCGACTAAAAATCGTAGTTTGATTAAGACACTGCAAATAGAGAGCCCACGGGGTATAGCGCTCTCTGCCGATAATAGTCAACTATTAATTAGTTACGGTAAAAATGCAGACTTGATGCAGCTAGCTGTAGATACACTTAATATGGCAGACAGTAAAATCATTCAACAATCATACTTTAGCGGCTCCCATATCTATAATTGGTCGCGAGAAATGGAAGAGATTCTTGCCCCAGGGCCGATCCTATAACAGCTATTCGTAAGGCGCATTAAAACCTCCGACAGTTATGACAGATTCACTAGTCTAATAACGGTTCTTGTTGGCGGGACTTAGCCCTTAACTAAAATGAGTAATCAATCAATATTAGGCCGGCTCTGAGCAGGACCGGTCTGTGATCCACTCTCGCATCACACTGAATTTAAGGCGACTTATATACCCCTTTTGCCTGTAGTTAACTAACAGCTCATCCATCTCTGTCATGATGCTCCTGTTACGGGGGGTATCTTTTGACATCATATAATAAGCTCCCGATTGCGCACCTACTTCAAGCGTTGAGAGTCTCAACTTGTTATGCAACTTATTCACAGTCAACAAATGTTGTGCCATAAACTTATCGGTTATCCAATAATCCCCTTCACGGCTGACTAAAGCCTGAATGGCCTTTTCTAATGACGCAACTTTCTTAACACTCAAAGTGACAGCTATATCGCTAAACGACTTTAAAACTTCATCAGGGTTAACCGCGACGCCTCGTAATTGTTCAAGTTCAACAAGATCGCTGATAGATGGCTGATCCTTGGGGAAAATGATGACTGAACGAATAGCTAATACCTGCACCTTACCCATCAGACTATTTTCATATGGAGGCAGTAGCCCAGGGATGACCAAGGTAAAGTCAGCTTCTTGCTGCATGACCTTATCAATCGCCAACGCCAATAAATCTATCGGTTTGCTCGCCAAATTTGTTTCAACGAGGACCGGCTCTAGCCCTAAATCAGTCGCCAAGCGCCGATATAGTGCGGCATTAAAGCCGCGGTGAACCTTGCTGCAATGGTTATACCAGCGATATGGCGGAATAGACTCGGCCTTTTGATGATTAACAGCAAAATGCAGCGTATCGTCGGCAAGTAAAGGTGAACCCCTAAACAGTAATAAACTCAGCAGCAAAACTGACCGCCAACTGCCAGCAAACGATAACCTTAATAAATTCAAGCATACCTCTATAGCGACAACATTTAACAATAGTAGACAACACCAAACTAACCAACATCATCCATAAGTGCAATACCATCAGGACAATTCTCATCTTATTGCACTCTAATTTAGGTACATTGATTGTGTGGTTTTCTATTGTGAAATAGGAAAGCAATAGCCAGTACAGTATGCTTTTAACTTACTCATTTATTCTTATTGGCATCAGCAGCGGCAAACTCTGCATAAGCTTGCGCGGTACCCGCTGCCATTTTATCGCCATCAAAAGGAATCGACATTTCAGAAGTAAACTCTAAAACAATACGCTCTGGTGTATCCAAGAATCGAATAAACATTTCGGCGTCTATACCGGCAGTAAAGGTATTGTCTTTATCATGGCGCCCTTCGCTCTTCATCCCTTCTGCCAGCAAGCGATACATCCACTGCTTGGTTTCATTGTCTTCATGAATAACCGTATGGCCTTTGTAAGTGACTGTTTTACCGCCACCCATGGGTGTGCCCTTACTGGTAATAACAATCGCCGAACGACCGTCGCGAGCAATCGCCTTGATACGGACTCGCTCTTTAGTTGCCGTCATCCAAATCTTGCCTTTCGTTGCCACATAAGCAGAAGTGACTCCTAAGGGATGACCCGCTTTATTGGCCCATATAAAAGTACATTCACCACCAGTATTGCGCAGCTCTTCCTCTCGCTCTGGGTCGAGTCGATAGTTCTTTACATCATCATAATTTACAGCTTGATCGGACATTATTCTCTCACTTATTGTCAGTTAGTCATCTATTGTTTATAAAATTTAAAACACCCTCTACTCACTCAACGAATTCAAAAGCCATACCGGCCGATGTTGTCATACGGGGCATTAATCATTAATCAAAAATTATTACGGCCGTGATAAATTCACCACCGCTTGCTTGGCAACTGCAATCGCCGTATCAATAGCCCATAACGGGCTTCTGGTACCGATAACAACGCCATTGCACCGATTCACTCTTCGCTTGCCATTAGGCCGCTTACGGCAGGCTTTTACCGTGGCCGGATTCATAGCCTAACAGGCACTTTTCTACTTGTTTGTACCTACTGCCAACTGATATAAAACAACGCAAAGCTAAACATACTGGGCCTTCTATTGGATTAATTATCAATTTCAAGTCGTTTTTAAATGCTTGTTATGGTTATAATTACTATAGACAAGACTGTTTAAAACAGTCTAACCTGTTTTTTAATATATCACTTTGGCCCATGGAGGCGCAATGAGCGCTGTAAAATCGAAGAAACCCGCTAAAAGCGACAATAAGAGCGGGACCAGCTGGCAAGCACAGAAAAGCGCGATGACGCGTGACCGTATCCTCGATGCTGCCATCGATTGCTTTATTAACCTCGGTTATACCAATGTCACCACCGCCAATGTGGCAGATTTTGCCGGTGTTTCTCGCGGTGCCATGCTCCATCACTTCCCGTCAAAAACCGAGCTCATGCAAGCCGCTGTTGAATACCTGCACAACAAGCTGCTAGACGATTTTACCGCAAGAGTAAGCAAGATCCCCAAGAGCCTAGTTGGACCAAAGCGCCGCCGGGCGGGTATTGATTCCTACTGGGAGCACCTGACCAGCGACCTATTTGTCGCTTATCATGAACTCTGTGTCGCAGGTCGCACCGATCCAGAGCTTAAGGTGATTTTGGAACAATCTGTCGGCCGCTTTGAAGAGCATGTGAGAGATTCAAATAACACCATGTTTGAAGAATGGCAAGGCCGTGGCGACCTGTTTTTATTGGCGATGGATGTCACCAAATTCATGATGGAGGGGATGGCAGTCGGTCAGTTAGTGAAAGATCGCGACCAACGTATCAATCTCCTACTTGACTACTTGGCTGATCGTTTAGAAGAAATCTTCGCCGACAGCAGTGATGCCTCTGCCGCCAATCGTTTTTCCAGTAAATAGGACTGTTCAGAAGGGCTCTTAAGCAAGAGCCCTTGGCTAACGATTCAGTAACCGGCATCCACGTGGAGCCTTGCTTCTAACGAGCGGCGATCAAAAAAGCGAAATTCATTGTCTGATTAGGCCTTGATTGAATTTACCCATTGACATATTTCTCTCTGAAGACTGAAATCAATATTTCAGGTTTCTTATATCTTGACCTAAAGTGCTGTCTTCATAGAAATGCTGCTTTTAGCTCGGCCTACCGTACGACCATCGAAAATAATTACCTAAAATTTTGATATGGATAATTACCGTTACGCCCCGTATTTATCGGTTTTTTAGATAAAGTTCGTTCAACCATTTAGCGAACGGTCGAACGCTCCACTGGTTGGCGAGTACTTTGGCTCTCGGCGGTAAGGTTAAAACAGCCGAAGCTGGATGAGCCTCTGGTGCAAACATTGGAGCCATCAAACTAGCCGCGGCCAGGTCAGCATTAGACAGTGAATCACCAAGCAAAAATGGTCGTCCATCAACCAGTAGAGAGTCTAGCCAATCTAGCTCAGCTTCAACAATGCCTCTTGATTCTATTTCTTGATCAGCACCAAGGTCCATACGTTTAATCATTGTGGCAGTGACTGTAGGCCAGGCCAGGCTCAACAACACTCTATCAATTAAACCTGAGCCATACGCAAACACGGGCTTAACGATTTCTGGGCAATCAACTATTGATTCAGAATAGAACCAACGACGCACATGAACACCCAATATGTTGTCTAAACGCTTCTCCATATCAATTGACTCATCGGTAATGCTTAACACCGAGTCACCGCTCAAGGAAGCTTGTTTGTTTGCCCAAGCAATAATATTAGCGGAACCCTGAATAAGGTCTAACTCGCACTGCAGAATAGGTAAAGCAGAACTTTTTGCACCCATACGTTTTGCGGTCTTCGCATGCTTTAACGGTGACAGCAAATTAACCGAATAGTCCACTCCCGCTAAATCCAGTGCCCAGCGCGCTTTTTCGCAGTAATGCGAGATCAGGAAAACATGGAGAATAGGTTTTTGCATGTGAATAGACCTTTATTTATAAACTGGATTTATGTAAAAAATTAACCCGGCTAAAAGACTCAGAGGCCTTTTGAAATAGGCAACGAAAGACCAGATCTTTCAATATCATACAAATAGTGCTCACAGATTATCGGGAAATATTCGTCCATAGCTTTCAGTTATTATGAGACTGAGGCAATATTCTCGCATCATACCTAGATTTTAACGCTGAGAGCAACAGGGTGATACATCAGCACTTTTGTAGACACTTATTTTAAGCACACAGTTTCTCATGATTTTATATTAGAGTTATAACATCTAACGCCAGAGAACAATGCAAGCCCGCCAGCTACACCGACTGTATATAGTAGGCTGCCTTTGATTAACATGACTTCATTGGCTGAAAAGTAGCCAAACAGGACAATAAATATTGTCGCAGAAACTCCGTAACAAGCCCCTATTGAACAAGCTTGTATGGCGGAATATTTCTTATTTTCACATTCTTTCGAAACTAAGCTAGCTCCCAAAATATAGACGACAACCCAAATTATGGGTGCAAACTCGGTCATAAGTAAATTTCTCTATATTGCATACCATCCAAAGATCCTGCGGAGAAACCACAAGTTGCGCGCCTTGCTATGCTACTCGTGAGGCGAGGTAATTGCACTACATCGTACCCTAAATAATTTTTGCTGCTAATTCTGCAACATGTATTTGTTCCTTTGCAACTATTTCTAAATCGTTTGGTTTTAAAATTTCTGGCAAACTAATTCCGAGTTCTGTTTTTAGAATAGCTACAGACTTCGGACTAAAATGAATCGTTCCATCTCCCTCTATCTTCTCAATACCATCTCTGTAATGAGCTTGTCGCATTAACTCTATCGCTTCAGGGGATTGCCAGTCTGAAGGCAAATCGCTATCTATTGTCCCGCGTTCAACTGTAACTGGATAGCCGCCAGGTAATCCATTTGGAGCGGGAACGTGTAGTGAGTACGCCTCTCCCGTCTCATCTAGCAAGCACATGATTAATTTAGCTGCTAATAAAGCCATAGTGCTAGAAAAACCTGCTCCGGCTTCATAGCAATTCACAATAGATCTATTCATTAAACCACGCAGATCCCCTAACTCCTCGGTGAAGTCTCGTCCTGGTAACTTGCTCTAAATAAGAAGGGAGCATCATTCCGGTAACCCGGTTCTCTGGGCGCCACCCAATGAACGTGGTGAGCAACCAGTGAGAGCGAAAGATCTTTGATGATAAGCCGGTGTTCTCTAGCAATAGTATGTTTTAAGCCAGCCTCTATTAACCCAACATTTCCGGCCCCGACTATAGGCAAGGCCAAAATTTTATTTTTCTGGAGGCCATAGATAACTGGGATAGTGATATTGGGTAAATTTCCAACAACGAACTTTGTGTCAATTTCACTGACGGAGATCGCTTGAGCTATGATTTTTGGCGCAAGAACCTGCACCGCAGCGAAAGCACCCAGCCCAGCAGAGCTAATCCTACTGTAGTTTGGCAAGAGCTTCGTCGCATCCCATGTAAGCGGAATCGCATAATTAACCAAAACATCTGGTTTTTCCTT
>JBNMPW010000123.1:0-9426 GCA_051277205.1 Oceanicoccus sp.
TGTATGGGGTTGCTGCTAGGTGTACGTGCGTTAATTTCTAATATGTATCTTCTACTATCAAAATACTATTTATAGCGTAACCCAGATTTGAAAGCTTCAAAGCTTCAAAGCTTCAAAGCTTCAAAGCTTCAAAGTCACCATACTTCTTGACCTCACCACCCAAACCTCACAGCTAATACTTTAACTGATATCTAACACTTTTAAGACCCGGCACTTCATCTAATATATAGTGTGTTACGCTTTAACCATGATTTAACATAGTATCTCAGTCGCAACTGAGAATTTTTGAACCCTATTTCTAATACCCTTATGCTGGATGTCTTAACGTTATTCAACATTGACCATCTATAAGAAGATGCTAAAACACATTAATGAGGTTTGAGTATAGCGATGACTACAGACAATCAATATTTAGGCTCACGAACGATTATCTCTAGGGTATTGCAGAATCAGGATCACTTACCCAGCTTACCGGCAATAACCTTAAAAATACGCCAAGCCATAAATAACAGTAACACCACCCACGAATCACTAGCGATGTTAATCGGTAGTGATCCGGCGCTGAATGCACTACTTATAAAATCGGCCTCTAGCCCAATGTATCGCACCGCGTCAGCGCCTAAGACATTGGAGGCAGTAATCTCTATTATTGGCTTTTCTGGCGTCAATAATATTGTTATGGCTCACAGTATTAACAGTTTGTTTGTAAACAAGAACCCGGCAATAAAAAGGTTGTATAGCATTAGCCGCAAACGGCAGGTGGTGAAGGGCGCTATAAGTGGATTGTTGGCCCATAAGCTAGGCTATCGTCCTGCTGATGAGGCCTTGATGATTAGCTTATTATCTGAGGTTGGGACATTGGCATTGCTGTCGGCCTTTAAAGAAACGAGTGATGTACCGGACATGCAGACGTATATTAAGCTGTGCCGAGAATACAGTAAATCACTGGGAGGAATTCTACTCAATCGGTGGAATATTGACCCTAGATTGATAGATATTGTTAAGCACTGTGGCCACTGGGAGCGAGAGAGTGATGGCAAACTAGAGTTACTGGACGTTATTAATTTATCGCTGTACCACGCGGTTAAACACTTGTCTCCCGATGCTGATTTACCACCGCTAACGCAGCTGGCCGCTTATTCAAAGTTAAAAATACCGCATAACGAAATTGATCAGTCAGGTCAGCTAACGCTGATTACTGAAAATCAGACCGCAATCGCAGGAATGATTCAGATGCTACAATAAGTACTCGCCATGTGGCACAATTTTTTGACTACATCGCGCCTAGCTCACAGGGCAGTAAATCTTCCTTCTATCGATCCTAAGCTTTTTATTTCCATGATTATGCATAACTACCTATTTGATAATCATTAGCAAAACGTAATAAAAAGATTACTTTTTCAAGCGTGATTACGTCTATTACTGATACTTGGCAGATGTTATAAACTCACCAAACGTTTCACACCATATAATCACACTGTTGAATTTTGATAGCGTTACATCCAACGGGAGATTAACAACAAAATTATCAAATGTTTTTACGTCGCCCACTTGAATCATTTGGGATTTTAACCGTTTAAATTCAGCCTCAGTTTCCACAAATTCAGGAGAAAGATAAAGTTTATAATCAGGCCCTGGCGAAAGCTTCCCCATAAAGGTGATGGTTGTGGCGCTAAGGGACACCGCACCCTCGCCCCAATGCAAGGCATCGCTATCTTTTAAGTCTTTACGAAATTCAGCGTTATACTCTGCTTGTAAAGCCAGTGCCTGCACTTCTGATTGGCTAGGTGCAGGTGGCGCAATCAATATAGGTAACGCATAAATACCAAGACCAAACCCCGCTATACCAGCAACGCAATGCGTTACAGCAAGTAACGCCAAGATACGTATTTTCATAATTATTCCTGCATTGAAATTAAAAGGGGCCGAAGCTTTTATGCTTAAGAACCAATGACTTGGACCGTTTGATATTCTTAGGCCTAATAAGTTTTTCTATTTGATTTATAGTTTTCAAATAGCGCCTGAGGATAGCTTTCAATTAATGCCCGCTACGGAGGAAATGATTGTTTAGAATAAAGTAGGCGACTAAGTGTCAGAACACAATCAAAAAATTCCCAGGAGGAGCCTGAAAAAGGAGCTGCCTGAAATTACTTTTTGCGGCTAATACCAACCAATCCGATCAGCGCCTAACAGAAAACCAGTAGCATAACATGGTAACTCAGTACCAGCAGCTTACTGTAAGTCCGCTGAGCAATAATAAAGCGGTATCGTGACTATATATACTATTGTCTGCAGTATAGGCTGATTAGACGTCCTATTACTTTAATAGGCTACCAGAAAAGTACGATCGGCTTGCACCGTAAGCGTGCACATCTAGCCTGCCTCACTAATATCACTGACCGTCGCCACTGGGTGAATAATAGTATCCATAAGTTCAGGACGCCCCTTACAGGCTTGAACAATCGTCTCTTTGTTTTTCGATAACAACAAACCAAACTGTTCGGCCATTACTGCATCAACATTCGGTACCTGGCTTTCCAGCAGCGCCGTAAACTGCTCGGCTAGTTCAAGCATTTTATCGTAGGCGTCAGCCTCTTTTTTATCACCAAACATCGTCCCGTCCCGATCACACTTCCACATAGGTATTAGAGCCATAACGCCCTCCATATACTGTTTATTTATACAGTATAATAACTCAACCAGATATACTTACAAGTATTTTTTATCCGGACGATCATCTAATTAAAAGTCCAAGCTTTGATTGCTCTATGCAAAGCACACTAGGCCAATATAATTTCTTTTAAAAAATTGTACAAAATAGCATCACTGAGAGTGACTTCAGTTATGATGACTCACTGGTGTAAAATGATAAATATCAATGTTGATTCTAGCATGGATGACTATAATATAAGTGATTTCAAATAGGCCTCAGTGACGTCGCTTTTTTATAATAGTGATTGGTTTACATGAGGCTTTTTTATTAAAGGATAGAGAATATGAGTGCTTATCAATTAACACCTGCCAGTAAGTCTACCATTCGTGAAGAAATGCCTATTTTGGCTAAGCATGCGGGTACCTGGGAAGGCGTTTACCGTTATTATACCGCTGATGGAAAATTGGTTGGCCAGCATGACTCGCGTATTTTGTGCCGTTTTATGGATGAGGGTAATTACCCTTATTACCAAACCAACATTTATACTTACCCTGACGGTCGCCAAGAGATCAAAGAGTTCCCATGCGTTTATGAAAATTTCTCCAAAGTTGTAATTTTCAAAATCGGAACCATTGAAGGTTGGGTCAAAGAAGATTCTGACATGCCCGGCGACACCACGTGTAAGCTTTATTGGGAACGTTACGGAAACCGTAACATCAAGTTCTACGAAATGATTCAAACCGATCCTGACTTCAAACATCGCACGCGCGTGTGGCAGTGGTTGCTGGACGGCAAAAACATTCTGCGCACATTAATTAATGAAACCAAGGTTTCTGATACGTGTGACGAGTACGAAGATTACGATAAGAACAACATCGTAACTGAAGACAACTCAGACCTCATCATCGAACAACTGATCGGTGAAAAGATCTAAGCTGAGTGGCGCATATGAAGCAGGGATAATCTGAAAAGATTCTTTCTGTTGGCGTTATTTTATATTTTCTTGAGCAAAGCGAAGATTGGATTATTGATAGGATCGAGTCTCGACAAGGGTGATTCTATTATTTCACACTGATAAATATACTCGCCTTCATAGACCCCTTGTCTGGACATCTCAACATCAAGCGTTCTCACAAGCCTACATTATTTTTTTGTAAAACCTGTTCTGCTCGATAGCTAGACCGAACAAAAACACCAGACACTACTTCAAAAAATCCTTTATCCAAACCCCACTGACGGTATTTTTCAAACTCCTCAGGGCTAACATAACGAGCTATAGGAAAATGATTAGCGGTGGGCTGTAGATACTGGCCAAAAGTTACAATATCGACGTTAGCCGCTTTTAAATCATCCAGCGTGTCTATAATTTCTTGCTCAGTCTCACCGAGTCCGAGCATTACACTGGTCTTGGTAAACATCTCTGGGCGATGTGCTTTAGCATGGGCAAGTACTGCCAAGGTCTGCTCATAACTCGCGCGTGGGTCACGTACAGGGTGGGTTAAACGCTTCACCGTTTCAATATTTTGAGCGAACACTTCGATACCTGAATCAACAACTTTCTCGACATCGGCTAACACACCCAGAAAATCAGGCGTTAACGCTTCGACCGCCGTGTCAGGGTTCACTGACTTCACCTCTGAAACACAGGCGGCATAATGCCCGGCACCACCGTCCGCCAAATCATCTCTGTTCACCGAGGTTAACACCACATACTTAAGCCCCATCAGTTTGACTGAGCGCGCCGTATTGGCGGGCTCCTCAAGATCCAACCAGCCCTTTGGGTTGCCGGTGTTGACCGAACAAAAACGACATGCTCGCGTACAGACATCGCCCATCAACATAATAGTGGCGGTGCCCGAGCTCCAGCACTCACCCATATTGGGGCATTTTGCCTCTTCACATACTGTCGCCAAATTGTGCTCGTGAACAATCTCCTGAGTTTTGGTAAAGGCCGCATTGCGGGTAATTTTCACCCGCAGCCAATCGGGCTTTGCCAGCCGTTCAGAATCACTATTGCTGGCTTTTATACCGTCTTTAATAGCGCTAAAGCCTTTTGTTGTCAGGAATTTTTCACCACTGGCGACTTGTACGACGGGAATCAATTTATCTTGCGACATTTACTGTGCTCAGTATTTCTTTAAAATTAACGATAAAGGCCTGTGATTATAGCACCAAAACCGCATCAAACGATGCCACCATAATGTTCCGCAATATCGGAATATATGGAGGGTTAATACCCTCATTTGTCTAATCAACGTATAGAAGAAGGCAATTGTTCGTATTTGGCAATGCCGGTCATAAATTCTTGTGGTATGTTGCACCTTATTTTAAACAAAGGAATTTTGGTAATGGCTGGTAAGAAACGTCCATATTCATCTCAGGTTGTTGATGGCATAGAGAAAGCCGCAGCGCGCGCCATGCTGCACGCCGTTGGCTTCAGCGAAGAAGACTTCGCAAAACCACAGATTGGCATCGCGTCGACCTGGAGTAATCTTACTCCATGCAATATGCATATCAATACCTTGGCTGATGCAGCGGCGGTCGGTATTGAAGAACACGAGGCGAAGGCTATCACCTTCAATACCATTACTATCAGTGATGGGATATCCATGGGGTCACCCGGTATGCGCTATTCGCTTGTCTCCCGGGAAGTCATTGCGGACTCCATCGAAACCGTCGTTGCCGGTCAAGGGTTTGACGGCTTTGTAGCCTTTGGTGGCTGCGACAAAAATATGCCGGGGTGTGCCATCGCGATGGCAAGACTTAATCGACCCAGCGTATTCGTCTATGGCGGAACAATTCAACTCGGCAAGGAAAGACGGGATGTAGTTTCCGTGTTCGAAGCTGTTGGAAAACATGCAGCAGGCAAATTGTCGGATATCGAGTTGAAAGACATAGAAGCAACCGCCATTCCAGGTCCCGGTTCATGTGGCGGTATGTATACCGCCAATACGATGGCATCAGCCATTGAAGCACTAGGTCTCTCACTTCCAAATTCGTCAGCCCAAGAAGCCATCTCCGACAAAAAACTCGAAGACAGTCATGCTGCCGGTGCTGCAGTGGTTCGGCTGGTCGAAGCAGATATCAAACCTTCAGATATTCTTAGCCGTGAAGCATTCGAAAATGCGATCACTATGGTGATCGCATTAGAAGGCTCAACCAATGCCGTCTTACATCTGCTGGCGATCGCCCATGCTGCCCATATCCCGTTGTCTATTGACGATTTCACCCGGATCGGTAAGCGGGTACCGGTACTGGCGGATATGCGCCCAGCCGGGCAATATTCAATGAGTGAGCTAATTGCTATCGGTGGTATTCAACCATTAATGAAAACATTACTCGACGTCGGTTTACTGCATGGTGACTGTTTGACAGTTACCGGTAAAACACTGGCAGAAAATCTGGCGGACGTTGCACCCTATCCAGAAAGTCAGCTTGTGATCCGACCTCTCACAAACCCTATCAAGAAAGACAGCCATCTTGTGATCCTAAAAGGTAATCTCGCACCAGAAGGTAGTGTCGCTAAAATCACCGGACATGAGGGGCTCCACTTCAATGGCAGCGCACGTTGTTTTCACGGTGAAGAAGCAGCACTGGCTGCGATTCTGGATGGTACCGTTGTTAAGGGTGATGTTGTTGTGGTCCGTTACGAGGGCCCTCGTGGCGGTCCGGGAATGCGGGAGATGTTGTCACCCACCAGTGCTATCAATGGGCGTGGTTTGTCACAAGACGTGGCATTAATTACTGACGGTAGATTTTCCGGCGGTTCTCACGGTTTTGTGATCGGCCATATCACGCCGGAAGCTTTTGATGGTGGTCCATTAGCACTACTCAAAGATGGCGACAAGATCACTATCGATGCAGAAGCGAATGAAATCAGTGTGGATATTTCTGATGAAGAGATGCAGCAGCGGCGTAAAGCCTGGAAACAGCCCGCACCTTATACAGAGCGTGGCACGCTCGCAAAGTATGCCAAGCTTGTCAGCTCAGCGTCACTTGGTGCCGTCACAGACTAGGGCTCAAACCTACAACGGGTAAACTAGTTTCGCAATTGACGCCAGATTCATGCTCGAATTAACGGTTCTTTTCGGCTGGGGGCTCACGGTGAGCCCCCTACAAACCAAAAGAAGAGCGGCAGCACCGAGCAATGTTTATCAATCAAATAAGCAGTACATTAAGCCTGCCTTAATGATCTTGAGAAGCTCTCTGCTCTGCCTGAAGCTTGATATGCACATCAATATTTTCCGATAGCATTTGCTGAAACTGGTCTCCAAACCACTTCATGGCATCCGCTTTTTCTTTACTGAGATCTTCGGTCTTTAATGAAGACTCATGCGCATTAAACCTTGCCGTAGCATAGCGCATAGCAGTGCCAATACGACCAACATCCTGCGTTTCTACTAACTCATTAGCTAACGCAATAAACTTATCAACCATGTCATAAATTCCCAGTTCATTAGGTTTTTCATCTGTTGCCATAATGGGTTCTCGATAATCCAGTTGATCATTACATATAAAGGCGATAGCTTAACTTAAATAGCGAGTGAAACGATGATTTTGCGAAAGCTAGCTATTACTAGCTTAGCAAAATTTTGGAAATGCAAACACCGCTATAGAGATAAGTTAGGTAAGTATGGCGCTATAAGCGGGTCCGAGAAAAACGCAAAAACCTTTCAATCAAGCCCGAATCGCCTCAATCACAGCGCGACATTCTTTTTTACTCAAAAACCTTGGGGAGGGGTATGCGCCTCCTTCTTTCAGAGCTGCTTCGACTAGCGCATCAATGTCCTCAGTTCTAATAACATCGGTGGTGCGAGGGATACCAATTTCTTCGTTGAGCGCCCAAACCCTATCGATCAACTTACGCACCAGAGTCGGAGTAGATTCGGAGCGCGTACCCATATCGCAATACACCGCGATATCCGCGAGCTTTTCTGCTGCAGTAGCCTGCAATAGTTCCAGCACATGCGGCAATACCATGGCATTAGCTTGCCCATGCGGTATGCCATATTTGGCGCCCAAGTTGTGAGAGATAGCATGCACATAGCCTACTAGAGCATTAGTGATAGCCAATCCTCCATAGTAAGATGCCATCGCCATAGCCTCACGCGCTTCTAGGTTATCACCGTTGCGATAGACCTCGGCTAGGTTATTAAACACTAGGCGACTCGCTGCCAAACCATAATAGTTGGTTTCGTCGGTCTGCCACTTGCCGATGTATGATTCGATTGCATGAGTCAGTGCGTCCATGCCGGTAGCTGCAGTAATATGAGGCGGTAGACCACGCATGATTTCCGGGTCCAGTGCTGCGGCTTTCGGTATTAGGCTCGGGTCTATGACCGCGCCTTTTTCATGCGTCTCGTCATTGGAGATAACGGCGATAAATGTGGCCTCTGAACCCGTGCCTGCTGTTGAGGGTATGGCGAAAAACGGGCTCGCAGGCAGCTTACATTTTTTCATCCCTATACACTCAGCGGCGTTATAGCCATTGGCAGCACCGAGCGCAATGACTTTGGCTGCATCAATGGATGAGCCGCCACCAAAGGCAAGCACGCTGTCACACTGCTCTCGAATGAAGCAGTTAATGCCTTCATTAACCACATATTGAGTGGGGTCGGGTACCACCCCGTCGTATACCACCGTTTCTACGCCGGCTTTTTGCAAGGCCTCTATTGTTGGGTTAATAACGCCCAAATCGTAAAGAGCTTTATCAGTCACCAGTAATATTTTCTTTAAGCCGAACTCGCCGATAACTTGGCATAACTGAATTGCAGAGCCAGGACCAAGAAACATCATCGGCTTTGGCTGCGGCTTGGACATCAGGCTTTTCATCGGAATATGGATCAGACGGAAAAGTAATTGCTTGTGAAGTGCGGTCAAGATAGGCCCCTTGTTAATGTTCAGTAAGGGCTAGAATAGCAAAACGAACCAAAAAAAACAGGGAAGATTGTTTTTATATAGTAAGGCTTTTAGCTAAAATTAGGATTATTATTTACACTGAAAAGGAACTTATGAATAAAAAATATGAAAGCTGCCCGCTCGAAGAGCTGTGGATTATGAAACACCTGCCGATAAGTTTAATAGCTATCTTGCTACGGACCAAGGATACACAATTATGTTGTCAATCTTTCCAGACGCCCTGTTCACGTAAATCATCCAACGCCAACTCTAAGCCTTTGCGAAGGGCCGCCACTAATTCATCCACCTGTTGGCAACTAATAATTAACGGCGGCGACATAATACAAACATTGATAAATGGGCGTACTAACAAACCCTGTTGATGACAATAATGATCCACTAAAGCGCCAATAGCATAATCTTTTTCTAGTAAATCATCGTCATTGCCGCGATGTCCTTTCAACGTCATCTCTACCGCCGCCATCATGCCGGTGCCTCGCACATCACCAACCAAAGGAATATCCATCAACGTTCGTAACTGCTGTTGAAAGTACGGCGCTACAGCGTTCACATTGCCCAATAAATCTTCTTTTTCAATAATATCCCAACTAGCCAAGGCAGCGGCGCAAGACACCGGATTGCCCGACCAGGTATAACCGTTTGAATAAATATTACCACTGGCATTGTCACCGCTGATACTCTCAATAAACGCATCGGATACCGCATAGCCACCCATTGGCACATATCCGGAGGTAATCCCTTTGGCAAAAGTAATGATATCGGGCACTACACCAAACACTTCTTCTGAGGCAAACCAATGCCCCAAGCGACCAAAAGCGGTAACTACTTCATCGGCAATATAAACGATGTTGTAT
>JBNMPW010000124.1:0-9373 GCA_051277205.1 Oceanicoccus sp.
CGGGTTGGTACTCTGGTTGCACAAGACGATAAACTATCTTATATCCTGCTGCCCGGCGCTGATAAATTTCGCGTATCTCAATTTGAAACTGACACCGACCCATTCGGCGGTAATGTGTTAGTTGAAGGTGGCGCTGAGCTGCTATTTCCCTTACCTTTTATTAAGGATCAACGCTCGGTGCGGACTGCCTTCTTTATCGATTTTGGTAATGTGTTTGATACCGACTGTGGCTCTAGCCAGTTAAACTGTACTAAAATTGATGCGGGAGAGTTGCGTTACTCCTTTGGAGTTGGTCTTTCTTGGATTACCGGTTTTGGGCCGTTAACCTTTAGTTATGCCAAACCCTTTAATGATTCTGAAGAAGATGAAACAGAAGCCTTCCAGTTCTCTTTAGGTCGTAGTTTCTAAGCTGAAGCGTAGTTTTAAATGGGCGCGCAGCGTTAATTTATGCATATTTTACTGTTATTACGTGTGTTAATAACAAACTAACAACAAATAAACTTGTCACAACATAAAATACAGAGTGGAGAAAAACTGTGAAACAATTTATCAAAGTAAGCTTGAGTGCAATCGTTATACTGGCTTCCAGCCTAGTTTTGGCAGAAGGTAAAATTGCGGTACTAAATGCCCAGCAAGCCATTATTAATAGTGAAGTCGCTCAGTCTAGACTGAAAGGCTTGCGCGCCGAAGAAAGCTATGCAGCCAACCGTAAAGAGCTTGAGTCTTTAGGTAAAAGCTATCAGGACACTGTTGCCCAATTGCAAAAAGATGCGGCGGTTATGAGTGCTGAGCAAAAACAAGCTGAAGCAAAAAAGATTCAAGAAAAACGTGTTGATATCGAATTTGTGCAGAAAAAGTTACAAGCTGCAGAGCAGGATATGCTGCAAGCTGTCGCTCAGGAATTGGCGCCTAAACTAAAAACAGCAGTTGATGAACTGATCAAGTCTGAAGGCATTGGCCTGTTGTTAAATCAACAATCAGCGATGTTTGTTGATAGTGGCTTCAGCATTACGTCCAAGGTTACCGATAAGCTGAACCAGATGTAAGTACTGGCTTTTGCCAGTCTTACTTCTATAACTAGCCTCGCGATCACCGTGTCTGAGCATCTCTATACACTAGCCGAACTGGCAGATATTTTAGCTGTCAGTTGTCAGGGTGATCCTAATCGGCAGATTAGCGGTATGGCCACTCTGGCCTCCGCTACTGCTGGTCAATTAAGCTTTCTCGCTAATTCAAAATACGAACAGGCACTGCGCACAACGTCAGCCTCTGTGGTTATTGTCGCCCCCGATATGGTGGCAGCTTGCCCAGCAGACTGTCTGATCAGTGACAACCCCTATCTGACCTATGCCAAAGCATCGCAGTTATTTGCTGATCATAGTGCTTATTCTTCAGGTATCCATCCCACCGCATTTGTCAGCGCCAGCGCGACTGTTGCTGACAGCGCCAATATTGGTGCCAATGCCAGCATTGCTGATGGCGCAGTGATTGCTGCTAATTGCACCATTGGCCCAGGCTGCGCAATCGGTAAGGGCTCGGTGATCGGCGAAGACTCGTTGCTGCATGCCAATGTCAGTGTTTATCACGACGTGGTGATTGGTTGCCGCGCGATTATTCACAGCTCTGCGGTAATCGGTGGCGATGGCTTCGGCTTTGCTCCCTCGGATAACCGAGAACAGGGCGGCTGGATTAAAATCGCGCAGTTAGGTGGCGTGAGAATTGGCGACGATGTTGAAATAGGCGCCGGAACTACCATTGATCGCGGCGCGCTCGATAACACCATTATTGGCGATCGGGTAATTCTCGATAATATGGTGATGATCGGGCACAACGTTGAACTCGGTGATAACGTCGCGATGGCGGCTTGCTCCGGTGTGTCGGGCAGTACCCGCGTTGGTCGCAATTGCACTATTTCCGGTGGCGCCGGTATTATTGGTCATGCCGTAATGGTCGATAATGTCCACATCACTGCGATGACCATGGTTACCAAATCAATTTTGGAGCCGGGCTCCTATTCATCGGGCACGTCGATGCAAGAAAGCAGTGTCTGGCGTCGCAATGCAGTGCGTTTTTCGCAATTGGATAGCATCAATAAGCGATTGAAAAAATTAGAAAAAATCAGTGCTCACGGAGATAACAACGATGATGGACATTAAAGAAATACAAGAATATTTACCCCATCGTTATCCGTTTTTGCTGGTTGATCGCGTCACTGATTTAACGTTGGGCGAGTCGATTACTGCGATTAAAAATGTGTCGATTAACGAACCTTTTTTTAATGGCCACTTTCCTCAGAAAGCCGTGATGCCAGGCGTATTGATTGTTGAGGCCATGGCGCAAGCGGCGGGTATTTTAGGTTTTAAAACCCAGGATAAAACCCCAGCCGATGGCTCCTTATATTTATTTGTCGGTGCCGATAACGTACGTTTTAAACGCCAAGTGGTACCCGGTGATCAGCTCACATTGAAAGTAGATTATGTATCCGACCGCCGAGGTATTTGGAAGTTTTCTTGCAACTCGTTTGTCGATGGTAACTTAGTAGCCAAAGCTGATGTTATTTGCGCTGATAGATCGGTATAAATCGTCTTATATTTTTAGTTGAAGGTACAAAACTTTTGATTGACCCACGCGCTATTATTGACCCAAGTGCCATACTTGCCGACGATGTAACCGTAGGCCCTTGGACGATTATTGGTGCCGATGTTGAAATCGGTGCCGGTTCGGTGATTGCCTCTCATGTGGTGCTAAAGGGCCCTACTAAATTAGGCAAGAACACTAAGATTTTTCAGTTTTCATCGGTTGGCGAAGACACCCCAGATTTGAAATATAAAGGCGAGGCGACCCGTCTAGTGATGGGCGATAATAATGTCATCCGCGAAGGGGTAACCATTCATCGTGGCACCGTGCAAGATCGCGGTGAAACCACCATTGGCAATGATAATTTGTTGATGGCCTACGCCCATGTTGGTCACGATTCGGTGATCGGTAACAATACTATTTTGGTCAACAACGCCGCTCTCGCGGGCCATGTCCATGTCGGTGATTGGGCAATTTTGGCGGGCTATGCTTTGGTGCATCAGTTTTGTCATATCGGTGCCCACAGCTTTACCGGTTATGGTAGTCATATCAGTAAAGATGTGCCGGCTTATGTGACGGTTAGCGGTCATCCGGCAGAGCCAAAAACAGTGAACGTCGAAGGTTTGAGGCGTCGTGGTTTTAGCAGCGAGGCGATCACCGCTATTCGACGTGCTTATAAGCTTATTTATCGGCAGGGTTTAACCACTGAAGAAGCGTTGATTAAACTACGCGAGATGCAATTACAGCATGCTGAAATTGCTTTGTTGATTGAGTCTTTAGAATCATCTACCCGCGGTATCATTCGCTAGCGGTAACGAGCAGGGTTATGGCAATATTGCGAATCGGGATTGTAGCGGGTGAAGCATCCGGTGATATTTTAGCCGCCAGCTTAATGCAAGCAATCATGGTTCGTTGTCCGGCGGTAGAGTTCAGTGGTATCGGCGGCCCACTAATGATTGCTGAAGGCTTTGATAGCCATTTTCAAATGGAGCGTTTATCGGTGATGGGCTTGGTTGAGCCGCTCAAGCGCTTGCCAGAATTACTGTCTATCCGCAAACAGATTAAACAACATTTTCTTGATAATCCCCCCGATCTTTTTATTGGTGTTGACTCGCCGGATTTCACCCTCAATATCGAATTAGCACTGCGTAAAGCCGGTATTTTAACCGCCCACTATGTCAGCCCATCGGTATGGGCGTGGCGACAGGGGCGGGTCAAAAAAATTGCCCAAGCGGTCGACCGCATGCTCACCTTGCTGCCCTTTGAAGCCGAGTTTTATCATCAGCACAATGTACCGGTAACCTTTGTCGGCCATCCGTTAGCCGATCAAATAAGTTTAGACGATGACGAACTTGCCCTGCAGCGCTTGCGGGCACGAGAAAGCCTTGATTTAGCAGAAGATGTACCGGTATTGGCATTGATGCCCGGTAGTCGCGGCGGCGAAGTTAAACTGCTAGCGCAGCCCTTTATCGAAACCGCGCGCTGGTGTTTACATCAGCGCAGTGATCTGCAATTTGTTATTCCTGCTGCCAATGAACAGCGTAAAGTACAGCTAGAAAAGCTATTGTCTGAACATGCCACAGGCTTGCCGATTAAGCTGGTGGATGGTCAGTCGCACACCGTAATGGCGGCGGCGGATGCTATATTGATGGCATCGGGTACTACTGCCTTAGAGGCGATGTTATTGAAAAAACCGATGGTAGTGGCCTATCGACTAGCGCCATTAAGTTTTGCCATTTTATCGCGGCTTATTAAAACTAAGTTTTTCTCCTTACCCAATTTATTGGCCGGTGAAGAGCTGGTGCCTGAGGTGCTGCAAGATGATGTGCGGCCTGAAATGCTTGGGCCGCTAATATTAGAGCGCTTACAAGGCGCGCAACATTGTCAGCCGTTGCTGCAACGCTTTGCCGAGCTGCATGCAGATTTAAAACGCAATGCCAGTGATCGCGCGGCAGAAGTGTTGCTTACCATGATAGAAAAAAGGAAGCGTTAATGGAGCCTTTTATAAGCCAGTATCAAGGCATTTTATTGGCTGGTGTTGATGAAGTCGGCCGTGGGCCTTTGGCTGGAGATGTGGTTGCGGCAGCGGTGATTCTCGACCCTCAGCAACCGATTGAAGGCTTGGATGATTCCAAAAAGCTTAGCGAGAAAAAACGCGAGTATTTATTCCCCATTATTCAGCAGCGGGCGATAAGTTTTTGTGTGGCCAGAGCCAGCGTCGCCGAGATTGATGACATCAATATATTGCAGGCCAGTTTGTTGGCGATGAAGCGTGCGGTTGAAGGTTTGGCGGTACAGCCTGAGCATGTGCTGGTCGACGGCAATCGCTTGCCACGCTGGCACTATAATGCGGAGCCTGTGGTGAAAGGGGATAGCCGAGTAGCAGCGATAGCTGCGGCCTCTATTTTAGCCAAGGTAGTACGCGATCGAGAAATGGTCGTTTTTGATCAGCAATACCCCGAGTATGGCTTTGCTGGTCACAAGGGTTACCCCACCAAAGTCCATATGGCGGCGCTGGACAAACACGGTATTACCCCAATCCATCGGCGGAGCTTCGGGCCGGTAAAAAAACAGCTCGAGCAAATGGCCTTGCCATGACGATTCCGTTACACTGATTTTGCCTAACCAACACTAAAAGCACAGCCTAAAACCACCCTTTTTTACAGTAGTCGCCTAGCTTATGAGCACAGATTTTGTCCATCTTCGCCTTCACAGTGAATTCTCATTGGTAGATGGCCTGGTGCGTATTAAGCCGTTGGTTAAGCGTGTCGCCGAGCTCGGTATGCCGGCGGTTGCACTGACTGATCACAACAACTTCTATGCACTGATAAAGTTTTATAAGGCCGCCATCGCCGCCGGTGTAAAACCTATTTTTGGCAGTGATTTTAATGTCATGGACGACGATGATGAGACCCATGTCAGTAAATTGTGTTTGTTGGCGCAAAACGATAAAGGTTATCGCAATCTCACCGAATTAATTTCTAGAGCTTTTCAGCATGGTCAGCATTTGGGCGAGCCCTATATCAGGCGCTCCTGGTTGGCAGAATATGCCGATGGTTTGATTGCGCTTTCCGGTGGTCGTGACGGTGATATTGGCCAAGCCCTATTGTCGTCACGAGCGGAGCTGGCACAGCAACGTCTTAGTGAGTTTATGGCCTGTTTTCCTGATCGTTTTTATATCGAGTTGCAGCGTACCGGTCGCGCTAATGAAGAAGACTATGTGCATGACGCGGTGGCCTTGGCAGCCGCTAACGATTGCCCTGTGGTGGCGACTAACGAGGTTTGTTTTCTGCAGACAGACGATTTTGAAGCCCATGAAACCCGGGTCTGTATTCATGATGGTCGGGCCTTGGATGATCCGCGCCGCAGTCGCTCTTATAGTGATCAGCAGTATTTGCGCACACCGGAAGAAATGGCTGAGTTATTTAGCGATATTCCAGAAGCATTAGAAAACACCGTTGAAATTGCCAAGCGCTGTAATGTTGAAATCAGTCTAGGTACTTATTACCTGCCGGAATACCCGATCCCCGATGAATTTGAAGCCGATCCGTTTTTTCAGCAAGAATCTTATGTTGGCTTAAAGCAGCAAACCATTGAGTCCTTAAAAACTAACTGGACTGATAAAGAAGATACGCCTGAATACGAGAAAGAACTACGCACTGGTATTTTCTTTCGCAAAATTTCTATCGAAGGTTTAAATAATCGTCTGCAGTTTTTATTCGGTGAGCAAGCCGTTGATAGAGAGCAAGAATACCGCGCCCGATTAGATTTTGAATTAGATATTATTCTCAAGATGGGCTTTCCCGGTTACTTTCTGATCGTGATGGACTTTATTCAATGGGCCAAAGATCAGGATATTCCAGTGGGACCGGGGCGGGGTTCGGGTGCGGGTTCATTAGTCGCTTATGCCCAGCAGATTACTGACCTTGACCCGCTAGAATATGATTTGCTGTTTGAGCGATTTTTGAATCCAGAGCGGGTATCGATGCCGGATTTTGATGTCGATTTTTGCATGGATAATCGCGACAAAGTTATTTCCTATGTGGCCGATAATTACGGTCGCGAAGCGGTTAGCCAGATCATTACCTTTGGTACTATGGCTGCAAAAGCGGTAGTGCGTGATGTAGCGCGCGCTCAAGGTAAGTCTTATGGCTTAGGCGATAAACTCTCGAAGTCGATTCCCTTTGAGGTGGGCATGACATTGTCTAAGGCCTTCGAACAGGAAGAGTCGCTGCGCGATTTTTTACGCGACGATGAACAGGCGCAAGAAATCTGGGATATGGCGGTGCAGCTTGAAGGCATTACCCGTAACGTCGGTAAACACGCCGGTGGGGTGGTGATTGCGCCGTCTAAATTGACTGACTTTGCACCGCTGTATTGTGACGAGAGCGGTAATGGTTTGGTTACCCAGTTTGATAAAAATGATGTCGAAGAAGCGGGTTTAGTTAAGTTCGATTTCCTCGGCCTGCGTACCCTGACCATCATCGACTGGACAGTGAAAATGATTAACCGTCCGCAAGACGACGGTAGCTCGGTTGAACTGGAGATTGAACGTATACCGCTGGTCGATAAAAAGACCTACGACTTACTAAAAGATGCCAAAACCACGGCGGTTTTCCAGCTTGAATCCCGCGGCATGAAAGATCTGATTAAGCGCCTACAGCCAGACAATTTAGAAGACATGATTGCACTGGTGGCATTGTTCCGGCCCGGCCCACTCGATTCCGGTATGGTCGATGATTTTGTTAACCGCAAGCACGGCCGCGCCGAAGTGGCCTACCCGGATGCAAAATATCAGCATGAATGGTTAAAGCCTATTCTTGAGCCCACTTATGGCGTTATTGTTTATCAAGAACAAGTTATGCAAATTGCTCAGGAGTTAGCCGGCTATAGTCTCGGCGGCGCCGATGTATTGCGGCGGGCGATGGGTAAGAAAAATCTCGAAGAAATGGCCAGGCAGCGCAGCTCTTTTGAAGATGGCGCCAAAAGCAAAGGCGTTGACCCGGCGCTGGCGATTAAAATATTTGACTTGGTAGAAAAGTTTGCCGGTTATGGTTTTAATAAATCTCACTCTGCCGCCTATGCGTTGGTGTCCTATCAAACCGCGTGGCTAAAAACCCATTACCCCGCAGAATTTATGGCCGCCACCATGAGTTCGGAGATGCAGAACACCGATAAAATTGTTATTTTTATCGAAGAATGCCGAGCCATGAATTTGGACTACCGGCTGCCCGATGTGAACGAGGGTGAGCATATGTTCACCGTCAATAAGGAGGGCGCTATTGTTTATGGTTTGGGTGCCATCAAAGGCTTAGGTGAAGGTCCTATTGAAAATATGATTGCCGCTCGTGATGCCGGTGGTGACTTTAAAACGCTGTTCGATTTTTGTGAGCGCACCGACCCCCGCAAAGTCAATAAACGTGCTATCGACGCTTTAATTCGTTCCGGTGCTTTTGATCGTCTCGGTATCGACCGCTCTATTTTAGTTGCCGCAATGCCAGAGGCGGTAAAGGCGGCGGAGCAAAGTGCCAATAATGAAGCGGCTGGAATGATGGATTTGTTTGGCGATGTGGTGCCGGCGGATGAATCTGGTGATGTGTATGCGGACTATAAAAACGTTCGGCAGATGACGCCAAAAGAGAAACTCGGTGGCGAAAAAGATACGTTGGGTCTGTATGTTACCGGTCACCCGATTGATGAGTATGAAAAAGAGCTGCGCCAGTTTGTCCGCAATCGCATCATTGATTTAAAACCTGATTTTAATATGCAAGCCATGGCTGGATTAGTGGTTGATCTGCGGATGATGAAAAACAAACGCGGCGACAACATGTGCTTTATCACCTTGGATGATCGCTCGGCGCGTATCGAGGTCAGTCTGTTTTCTGAAGCCTTTGAAGCAGCACGGGAAAAAATAAGCAAAGATTCGATTTTAGTGATCGAAGGTAAGGTGACGTTTGATGATTATTCGGGCCAATTAAAAGTACGTGGCAGCACTGTCCGCACGCTGTTGGATGCGCGCCAGTCGAATATACGCTCATTAGATCTCACTTTGGCAGCCGCTGATTTTAACGGCGTGAATGGCAAGTTGGGCTTTACCGCCCATTTTCGGCAATTGATAGAGCCTAGTCTCAACGGCCAGTGCCCTCTGAGGGTGGAGTACCACCGCGACGGTGCCAAAGGACAGCTGCTATTGGGTCCGCAATGGCAGGTACAACCCAGTGATGAGTTGATTCAGCGTTTGAAAGATCGTTTTGGCGACCAGTCTGTACGTTTGAATTTTGGTGAATAAGGCTTACAGTGGCAGGCTGATTGACCTAATTTGATGGGCTTTAGGTCGACGCGATGATGATAATCAAGTATCGTTGCGGCACTAAATGTAGTGTTGCCTAACAACGCTTTAATTCACCTTCGACGACGGAAATCTTGCCGAATATGAACCCCAACTATCTTGATTTTGAGCAACCCATTGCCGAATTGGAAGTCAAAATTGAAGAGCTGCAATTGGTTGGCTCCGATAATGACATCAATATCGCTGAGGAAATCAACAAACTGCGGGAAAAAAGCACCAAGCTGACGGAGAAAATCTATTCCTCCCTTAGCCCTTGGGATACGGTTAAAGTAGCTCGTCACCCAATGCGGCCTTACACCCTAGATTATATCTCGCGTATTTTTACCGACTTTGAAGAGCTGCATGGCGACCGCCATTTTGCCGATGATAAAGCTATTGTCGGTGGCTTAGCCCGTTTAGACGGTGAGCCAGTAATGGTTATCGGCCAAGAAAAAGGCCGCGGCGTAA
>JBNMPW010000125.1:0-9153 GCA_051277205.1 Oceanicoccus sp.
GTGATTACAGTGTCCTTGCTGAGCCGATCCAGCTAGACGATAGCATGGTCGCAAATTTTATTGAAATTTTTTGGTACGGTTGCCGGCATTGCGAAAAATTTGAGCCACTGCTTCAAGACTGGATAAAGCAGCTACCAGCGGGTTCTCGTTTTTCCCGCTCACCGGCTATATGGAGTGAGCCGATGATGGTGCATGCTAGGGCTTACTATGTGGCAAATTCTTTGCAGTTAGGTCATCAATTCCATATGAAGCTATTTACCCGTATATTAGGTTTGCGAGCAAGCAGCGACCTCGCTTATCATCGTCGTAGCATAGGCCAGCTGTTTAAGGTTAACGGTGTTGGTGAGGCGCAGTTCAACGAATTATACGATTCCGATCAGGTATCTAAACAAGTGCGGTTTAGTCGCGGCTTAATGAAAGCGGCGGTTATTAATTCAACCCCTAGTTTTTTAATTAATGGTAAATATGTATTAACCGCCACTGGTTTTAAGTCACGACAAGAAATGCTAGCACTGGCAAAAGCATTGTTAGTCAGTGAGATGAATAGTCAGCCATCAGACTGGTGGTAAACATAATGCGTAATAGCAACAATAGAGGATAATCTAATGACCGAAGATAGCGAGGACAGTGGTGATCAAGATAACCCGCTTACACTACTAAAAACAACACAGAAACGTCTCGCCACTAATAAAATACTATTGATTGTTGTGCTGGTTATTTCAGCCTTAGTGACAACTGTTATGGCCACGGGCATGACGGTTATGTTTATCCGTATTTCGGCGATGACCGAGGCGATGGGAATTGAAGAAGAGGATCCCATGGAGGATCAATTTATTGCTCTTGAACAGCAGTTGATGCTATTAGCTGATTTTCGTAAAAGTGAATTAAAGAAAATTAGCGCTTATACCAAACAGTTAGAAAAAATTGCCAGCAATTGCAGTGTAGATAACGAGGCCCCTTACAAAGATTTTTTATTATCTCGGGAGCAGGACTTTCAAAAATTGTTAGGCACTATTAAAACCGGTTCTGCTAGTTTGGCGGGTATGAGCCTGGGCTCTAAGAAGTGGCTTGACGTGCATATTAAATCTCTGGAAGACCTTGAGGAATCCAGTGTGGAACGCAAGATTGTACTTGAAAAATTACTTAAAGGCCGTAAATAATGGCCGATGAAGAAGCTCCTGACGTAGAGTTGACCCTCGAAGAAAAAACCGAGCTAGCCGTCAAAATAACCCTTAAGCAGCTAATCATTGCCGCTGCTATGATACTGGTGATGTTAGTCGTTTTTGTGGTCGGGTTATTGGTTCTGGTTAATGCTCATAAAGCGACCAGTAGCCTTGTTGCTAAAAAACCTGAAAATCGAATCGAAAGCTTTGCTACTAAAATTGAGTCGGCACAGGGCAAGGTAGAGTTACAATACTACGAGCATTTAAGTCGAATGGATGACGCCAGTATTTTCAAGGTTAATGAAGAGTTTAAAATCATCTATCAGCTGTCCGAGCAAAGTGAAGAAGATTACGTTGCTTTTATAAAGTTATACCAGCAGATTGCTTACGACTCTGCTAGTCGCGTAAAAGGCTCGGGCGAGTGGTTTTATTATTACGAGAAAAATGTCGGACGAGCCGTACAGCAGGCAGAGAAAATACAACGACAGCTCAATACTTACTTACACCGTGAATAATGAATACCAGCACAGTTGATTGCCCCGTCAGTTACAGACTTGCAGCAAGCACCATAAATTTTTTATTAGTCGCCACTATTTTGCAGTGCTTAAACCACCGTTTTAGCTTGAGTTGGTAGTTTAAATGTCTATTAGCCACCACCCATAACTGTCCATCCTCAGCCAGTGCCTCGCTAGCTTGTTTAAACATCATCATGGCTATATGGTCACCAATCGTATTGTTTTGATGGAATGGTGGATTGCACAGTATTAATTCGACATTTTTAATGGATGTGTTCGACAAACAATCGCTTACATGGAATTGAGCTGTACTAATATCGATATGTTCACTAATAAGTTGTTGTAAGTTAGCTTTAGCTGATGAAATAGCCATGTATGACTCGTCTATAAAATGAAGATGCGCGGCCGGCTGCATCCTTTTAGCGATCAGGCCTAATATTCCATTACCGCAACCCAAGTCGACTATAGATGCCGAGGCGGGTAACTGCCCAAATTGTTGCAGAAAAAAGCGGGCGCCAATATCTAGCTGTTCACGAGAAAAAACATTGGCATGATTCTCTAGGCAAACACCGAGTTCCGCTACCGGATATTTTTGCGGGTAGGGCGATACGCTCAAGTTTACAGCGACTTTTCGTTGTGAGAATATCAACCGCGCTTTCTTTTTTGCTAAAGAAGTAGTGGTCGCACCAATGTATTTTGCAAACAACTCAAGTTGTGATTTACGTAAATACTTAACCATTGCGGTGCCAATAATCAGGCTCTGCTGATCGATGCAGTGTTGTAAACAGATGAGTTGATGCTCTAACAGCGCTAGAGTTTTTGGGACCTTAATCAGTATGGCATCAAACGCTCCGGTTGGTTGTTCTGTACTGGCTAGATATTCAACTGCGCTATTTGAATATCCAGTAATATTAACAAGCTCATTAATTGCTAGATTGTGCTGGCAAACTTGTTGACTACAATACGAGTCGCTCCAGTTTACTAATGTCACATTGGCCTGCTTTAAAAGATGGCCGCATATAGCGCCAAAACTATCATTGATAACCAAGATGCGTTTTGGCGGTGTATTATCAGACATCGCTGAAAAAAAATGGTTAAGCAGTAATTGATCGGCCGCATCCCAAGCCTGCAATGAGTTGTTAGCATTGTTAGGCTGTAATTCACGTTCTAACTTAAGTAGTGGAAAGCTATTGTTATCGACCATAATGAACCCTAATCAGCTTCGGCGGTTTTAACCGTCAAAAGTTTTGGAATAGCACTGAGTAATTGCTGGGTATAGGGCTGCTGCGGTTGGTTAAACAATGTTTCGGTATCATTGATCTCGACGATACAACCTGCTTGCATTACCGCGGTACGATCACAGAGATAGCGCACCACTGATAGATCATGGGACACAAACAACATTGATAGATCATGTTTGCTAACTAACTCAAGTAACAGTGATAATACCTGCGCCTGGATCGTCACGTCTAAGGCTGACACGGGTTCATCGGCTAGAATAAGCTTGGGTTCTACCGCTAACGCTCTCGCAATGGCAATACGCTGGCGCTGACCACCGGAAAACTCGTGTGGATATTTACGTATCGCAGCAGCGGGTAAACCCACCTCATGCATTAGTTGCGCAATGCGCTGATCGTATTGATCAGGGGCTACAATTTTATGCAGCTTCAATGGTTCTAGCAAGGTATCGTATACAGACATGCGCGGGTTAAGCGAAGCGTAAGGGTCTTGAAAAATAATCTGTATATCTTTTCGTAGGTTTTTAAGACCTTTGTTATCCAGTGTGGTCAGCTCTATCCCATTGAGAATAACGCTGCCGCTGCTGGCTTTAACCAACTGCACAATAGTTTTTGAGAGGCTGGATTTACCACAGCCCGACTCACCGACTAGGCCCAGTATTTCGCCTTTTTTTAAATAGAGGCTTATATTATCAACCGCTTTAAATTGTTTCTCAGCGCCAAATAATCCGGCACCTCGACTGCTATATACAGTGCTCAGATCGTTCACTTCTAGAATGCTATCTTTAACGTCAGCGTTAAAACGAAAGGCTTTATCTTTGGCGCTATTGGGGATAGCCGCTAAAAGCTTTTTGGTATAGGGGTGTTGGCTGTTGCTGAATATTTCCGCCGTGTTACCTTGCTCAACGATTTCACCATCTTTCATCACCAGCACACGGTCCGCCAATTCTGCAACCACGGCAAGATCATGGCTGATAAATATAATCGCCAGCTGGCGCTTTTTTTGAAGATCTTTTAACAACTTGAAAATCTGCGCTTGAATGGTGACATCCAATGCAGTGGTGGGTTCATCGGCAATCAATAACTCGGGGTCAGTGAGTAATGCCATTGCAATCATTACACGCTGGCGCATACCGCCAGAAAACTCGTGGGGATATTGTTGTAAGCGCTGCATGGGGTCATCTATACCAACTTCTGAGAGGCTTGCGGCTGCTTTTTCGCGGGCCAATTTTTTACTGATAGATTGATGCAGATGCAGTACCTCCATCAATTGGGCACCAATTGACATGTAGGGGTTTAAAGAGGTCATAGGGTCTTGAAAGATCATTGCAATGCGGTCGCCACGAATAGGGCGTATTTGTTTTTCAGTGCATTGCAGTAAGTCAATACCGTCAAATAGCGCGCTTCCGGCCACCACCTTACCGGGTGGTTGCGGAATAAGGTTCAACAGTGAATAACAGGACACTGATTTGCCAGAGCCGGATTCGCCAACAATGGCTAGAATTTCGCTCCGGTCGATATAGTAACTAACATTTTTTACCGCATGAACAACGCCGTCACGACTAGCAAAATCAGTGCAAAGGTTATCAACGCTGAGTAGATGTATTGGGCTATCAGTGTTGTTTTGTTCAGTAGTAAGTTCTGCTATTTTAGATTCAGCCATTATTCTTTCGCCGATTTGGGGTCGAGAGCATCACGCAGGCCGTCACCCAGAAAATTTAAGGAGAATAAAGTCAACGATAAGGCGATCCCGGGGTAAATTAGCAGCCAGGGATATTCTTCCATGGTTTCAACACCATAAGAAATCAATAAGCCCCAAGAGCTTTGTGGAGGTTGAATCCCTAAGCCTAAAAAGCTGAGAAAGGCTTCAAGTAACATGACGCTGGGGATAGTCAACGTAACATAAACAATAATTGGGCCAAGTGAGTTTGGGATAATATGGCGGGTAATAATTTGCCACGGTGATAACCCCATCGCAACCGCCGCTTCTACAAACTCCTGCTGGCGCAAACTCAATACTTGACCACGAACAATTCGAGCCATGGTTAGCCATTCGACACAACCAATAGCCAAAAATAGCAGTAAAATACTGCGTCCAAATACCACCATCAATAAAATAATAAAGATCATAAAAGGCAATGCATATAGTATATCGACGATACGCATCATTAATGCATCGACTTTACCGCCAGCGTAACCCGCTACGGCTCCCCACAATACGCCGATTAGTAATGCTACCGAGGTGGCGATAAAACCGACTGCCAGTGAAACTCGGCCGCCATACATGATGCGCGTTAACAGGTCTCGACCAAAGGTATCTGTGCCCAGCCAATGTTGTAGCGATGGTGGTGTGGCGCCAATGTCGAGATTTTGGGTTTCATACGAGTAGGGTGCAATCCATGGTGTCAGCAGGGCAATAACGACCATGCTTAGCAATATCACCAAACCCGTCATAGCGGCCGGATTTTTGCGCAAGCGTTGTAATGCATCTTGCCATAAGGAGCGACCTTCAATAGCTTCGGCAAAATCTTTTAGCTTTGTTGAAGCACTAGATAGCTGTTCTGACATTAGTGTTTATCCCCGTAGCTCAAGCGTGGATTGAGATAGACGGTAATTATGTCTGATAGTAAGTTGAATAAAATAATGAGCATTGAGAAAAATATCGTGGTGCCCATAATCATAGTGTAGTCACGGTTAAAAGCTGCCTGTACATAAAAGCGTCCGAGACCTGGGATTTGGAATATTGTTTCGATTACAAAAGATCCCGACAATAAACCCGCCATCGCCGGCCCCAAAAAAGTCACCACCGGCAACAAGCCACCGCGTAAGCTATGTTTTAAAATGATTTGGTATTCAGGCACACCTTTGGCGCGGGCGGTGCGAATATAATCTTGTGATAAGACGTCTAACATACCGCCGCGTGTTAAGCGCGCAATATACGCTGCATAAGTAGTGCCGAGTGTGATGGAGGGTAGGATTTTATCACCGGGGGCATAGCCCCAACCTGAAATAGGTAGCCACTGTAAGGTCAACCCAAAAATTAATACCAAGATGGGCCCCATCAAAAAAGAGGGCATGCAAATACCAATCATAGCGGCAGACATCGGTAGATAGTCTTGTGCCGTATTCGGACGCAGTGCAGCTAACAGGCCGGCGGTGATGCCAATCACCAAAGCAACAACCATTGCATTGATAGCCAGCTCAAAGGTTATCGGTAGGCCTGTAAGAATCATTTCAGAGACGCTACGAGTGGGGTATTTAAACGAGGGACCAAAGTCTCCCTGTATAGCATTGCCAACATAATCGATAAATTGAATATGGATAGGATCATTTAAATGATAGCGTTCATTAAGTTTTTCTAGGACATAAGGCGACACTGCTTTTTCACTATCAAAGGGGCCTCCGGGCGCTTGTCGGATCAACGTAAAAGTCACCGCGATAACAACCAACAGTACAGGTATTGCTTGGAGTATTCGCCAGAAAATAAACCGCAGCATTAGTTTGCTACCTCAGATTGCAAGTAAACATATTTATATGGGTGGTGGTCTAGCACATTGTTATACCAGCCACGGACCTGTGGTGCTTTAAGGTAGATACTGGCATAGGTATAAATGGGTATGATAGGTACTTGTTCTACCAAAATCTTTTCGGCGCGTTGAAATAGCTCAAACCGCTGTTGTTTGCTCGTTGCTACAGAAGCATCACGAATCAGTTGATCGTATTCAGGGCTGCTAAAACCGGTGCGGTTATTAGTACCCTCGGTGACAAACATATCAAGGAAACTGTTGGGGTCGACATAATCGCCAATCCAACTAGCGCGGGCAATATGATAGTCCATATTGTTGACAGTGGACAGATAAGACTTCCAATCTTGATTGTAGAGAATTAACTCAATACCTAAAGCCTGCTTCCACATTTGTTGTAAGGCCACCGCAATCTTACGATGTCCCTCGTTTGTGTTGTAGAGAATCTCAAAGGCGGGAAAATTTTCACCGTTAGGATAGCCGGCAGCTGCCAACAAAGCCTTAGCGCCTTCTACATCGAAGGGAATTGCCGCTTTAGGAGTAAAGCCTAAGGTATTGGCCGGTGTTAAATTGTAGGCGGGGATTTGGCCACCCTTAACAACGGCGCTAATAATTTTCTCTCGGTCAATCGACATAGCCAGCGCTTGTCTCACTCGGACATCATTCAATGGTAGTTTGTTGAGGTTAAAGCGATAAAAATAAGTGCCTAAATATGGCGAGATACTGATTAGATGTGGCTTGGTATTCAGGTAGTCTGCAATTTTTTCAGAGGGTACAGTGCTCGTCAAGTGTAAAGCTTTAGAGCGGAACATTCGCTCTTCAGTTGTGAGGTTATCAATCGGATAAAACCGTATTTCATTGAGACGTACAATTTTAGCATCCCAATAATGGGGGTTTTTCTCAACCCGAATAATGCGGTTCAATGCCCATTCAGTTAATTGAAAAGGGCCGTTGCCCACATAGTTACCAGCACGAGTCCATAGGCTGCCCGGATCATCAATATCACCAAAGGCTTCAATCGTTTTACGGTGAACTGGGAAGGTACTGTAGTGAGTTAACAGCGATAAAAAATAAGGGGTTGGAGCATTTAGTTCAACGCGCAATGTCAGTCGGCCAATGGCCTTAACGCCAACTTGAGTAAAGTCATCAATCTCACCTTTATTAAAGGCTTCAGCATTCTTGAGTACAAACAGCTGATAAGCGTATTCAGCCGCTAAATCAGGCATTAATAAACGCTGCCAAGAATAGACAAAATCAGCGGCGGTCACAGAGTCGCCATTCGACCAGCGCGCCAAGGGGTTGATATGGAAAGTATAAACAGTTTGATCGCTAGATATTGACCAATTATTGGCGGCACCAGGTAAGGGCTCTAGTGTTTTAGGTTCTTCAGTTACCAAGCCTTCAAGCAATGCGGCAATAATGTTGTGCTCGGGAACCCCCGTAACTAAGTGTGGATCTAGGCCCTGTGGCTCGGTACTATTACCGATATGCAATACTTGGTCTTGTGTGCCGATTGTCACATTGTTATTGGTTTGCCCGCAGCTTGTCAGGTGTAAAAAAGATAGCGCTGCTAAGCTTAGTAACCTTGCTGTTTGTTGCCAGGGCATGCTCAATAACCTTCGTTTAGACGTTGAATAAATGCATCAAAATTAGATGGGCGTCCCAAGAAATCCTCCACTAACTGAGCTGCATTTTTAGAACCGCCAGGTGCAAGTATGGTCGTGCGATAATGATGTGCTAATTTTGTATTGCGCATACCTTGCTGTTTAAATTCCTGCAAAATATCAGCTGCAATAACTTTTGACCACATATAGGTATAGTAACTTGCGGAATAGCCAAATAGATGGCCGAAGTTACTGTAAAAATGCGTATCTTCAATATAGGCATAGGGAGAATATTGGCCCTGTAATTCAATCATCCTTTGTTTGATATCCAACTCAGCAGGATCCGTTTGGTAGATAGACAATGATAAAGACGCGTAAAACATTTGATGACGAATATGAGAGCCCTTAGCTAAGTCCCGTGCTTGCAACATGTTATCTAATAAAGACTGCGGAATAGTCTCACCTTGTTTGTTAATGGCGAAGGTCTTAAGTGTGTCGTAATCCCAAATCCATTCTTCTAGCATTTGCGAGGGGGCTTCGACAAAATCTCGTTCAGTGGCTATGCCGGAAAATCCGCTCCAGCGTTGTTGACCACCAAAAATAGTGTGAATTAAATGGCCGAACTCATGGAGAAAGGTTTCGACCTGACTGTGCTCCATTAGAGCTGTCGGGTCACCTCTGCCCGGGAAATTACACACTAAAGCCGCCGTCGGTAGTTGTTGGCCAGCAATGCCCGATCGAATACCAAATTGCGCTGCATGCTTATACTTGCCCTTACGTGGGTGCATATCTAAATAGAACTGACCAATGATCTTATCGTTTTCCCAAATTTGAAAGGCTTCTACACTAGGGTCCCATACGGGTGTATCCCATGGTTTAATATTTACTGTAAAAAGATCTTCGATCAAACTGAAAATACCTTGTTTAACATTGCCATACTGGAAGTACTGACGAACCACGCGGGTATCGACCTGGTACTTTTCTCGGCGCACGGTTTCTTGCAGATATGATTTTTGCCAAGCACCTACTGACGTAGCACTTGGGTCGATAGTTTGCAAGCTGTTAAGTAGTTGTTGGTAGTCTGCATCGGATCGGCTAGCGACCATTAC
>JBNMPW010000126.1:0-9133 GCA_051277205.1 Oceanicoccus sp.
CGTACCGTGGCTGAAATACGTCATGCTTTTAGCAAGCGCGGTGGTAATTTAGGTACCGATGGTTCTGTTGCCTATTTATTTACCCGCACCGGTCAGCTTAGCTATGCCGGTGGTGATGAGGACCAGATCATGGAGGCGGCATTAGAGGCGGGCGCTGAAGATGTGGTGGCTCATGATGATGGCTCGATTGAGGTCAGTACCGCCTTTGAAGATTTTCTCAGCGTGAAAGAATCGATGGCGGCTACGGGTTTTGTACCCGACCATGCAGAAGTCACTATGTTAGCTGCGACCACCGTGGCACTTGATCAAGATAGCGCGGAAAAAGCGCTAGGTTTGATCGACATGTTAGAAGACTTGGATGACGTGCAAAATGTGTATACCAATGCCGATATCAGTGATGAGATTATTGAGCGGTTAGACGGCTAAGTGGCCCCATCCGACTACTGAATAAAAATACAGTAAAATGCGGCTTTCGCTATTGTGATGGCAGCTGCTTCCTGACAGAATAGCCACACATAACGCCTAACAAACAGCATATTCTGTCCCTATGGCCTTAATCCTCGGTATCGACCCCGGCTCCCGTAAAACCGGCTTTGGCATTATTAATGTGCTAGGTAGTCAGCACGACTATGTCAGTAGTGGCGTCATTCACCTACCTGTTGAGCAAGCTTTACCCGAGCGCATCAAAGTTCTTATCGATAGCCTGTCCGAACTCATCAGCTTACATTGCCCGCAACAAGTAGCCATTGAACAAGTGTTTATGGCGAAAAATGCCGGCTCGGCGTTAAAGCTGGGGCAGGCGCGAGGCGCTGCAATTGCGGCCTGTGTGGCTCATGATATGGACGTGGCGGAATATTCCGCTCGGCAAATTAAACAAGCAGTGGTCGGTACCGGTGCCGCCAGTAAAGAGCAAGTACAGCATATGGTTAAAACCTTGCTGCGCTTACCGGCAACACCACAAGAAGATGCTGCAGACGCTTTAGCCGCGGCAATATGCCATGCCAATACCCAAGCTAGCTTAGTAAATTTGGCGGGAGTGAGCAAAATTCGACGAGGAAGAATGAGATGATCGGGCGTATCACAGGTGTTTTATTAGAAAAACAGCCGCCAGAGCTGCTGGTAGACGTCAACGGCGTTGGGTATGCTATTCAGGCACCGATGACTACTATTTATCAATTGCCAGAGTTGGGCGCCAGCGTCACTTTACACACTCACTTTGTGGTGCGTGAAGACGCCCAGCTGTTATATGGTTTTGCCGATAAAACTGAGCGCAGTTTGTTCCGCGCCTTAATAAAAGTAAACGGGGTTGGCCCAAAACTGGCGCTGACCATATTGTCGGGTATTGAAAGCGATGATTTTGTCCGTTGCGTGCGCGATAGTGATACTGACACCTTAGTGCGTTTACCCGGTGTAGGTAAAAAAACCGCTGAGCGCTTATTGGTCGAAATGAAAGACCGCTTAAAAGATTGGCAGCTGGATGACAGTGCTTCGTCAGCGGCTGCCAGTAACATGGATTTGAACGCTAATATGCTGGCCGACGCGGAGAGTGCATTAGTGGCTTTGGGTTATAAACCGCAGGAAGCCAGCAAGGCGATTGCCAAAGTTAATGATGATAGTATTGATAGCAGCGAGCAGCTTATTCGGCTGGCGTTAAAAAATATGGTTAATCGCTAAATGATAGAAACTGATCGCCTTATTGCTGCCGCTCCCGCGCCTAAAGAAGAGGTTTTTGACCGCGCCATCCGCCCGAAAACATTGGCGGATTATATCGGTCAGCCGGTGGTGCGCGAGCAAATGAATATTTTTGTAAAAGCGGCGCAGTTACGAGATGAGCCTTTAGACCACACACTTATCTTTGGCCCGCCAGGTCTCGGTAAAACCACACTGGCTCATATTCTCGCGACCGAAATGGGGGTGGCTTTAAAAACCACCTCTGGCCCGGTGTTAGAAAAAGCGGGGGATTTGGCCGCCTTAATGACCAATCTTGAGTCTGGCGATGTGTTGTTTATTGATGAAATTCATCGTCTCAGCCCGCAAATAGAAGAAATACTGTATCCGGCGATGGAAGATTATCAGCTAGATATTATGATTGGCGAAGGTCCAGCTGCGCGTTCGATAAAACTAGAATTACCGCCATTCACCCTGGTTGGCGCGACTACAAGAGCCGGCTTGCTAACCTCGCCTTTGCGCGATCGCTTTGGCATTGTGCAGCGCCTAGAGTTTTATAATACCGCGGACCTAACGCATATCGTGGCGCGCTCAGCCGAGATTTTGGGTGTCACCATGGACAGAGTCGGCGCCGAAGAAATCGCTCGCCGCTCACGGGGTACGCCCCGTATCGCTAACCGGTTATTGCGCCGCGTGCGTGACTATGCAGACGTTAAAGCCGACGGTACCATCAGCAAAGACACCGCCGATAAAGCCTTAGATATGCTCAATGTCGACCAGCATGGCTTTGATCATCTCGATCGCCGTTTATTGTTAGCCCTGATCGAAAAATTTGATGGTGGGCCGGTAGGTGTCGACAGTTTAGCGGCGGCTATATCTGAAGAACGCGGCACAATTGAAGATGTGTTGGAGCCTTATTTGATCCAGCAAGGTTATGTTATTCGTACTCCGCGGGGACGGATGGCAACCCGTAATGCCTATCAACATTTTGGTCTATCTATGCCAAGCCGAAGTGAGCCGACATTATCCAATAGCGAGCAGCAAGCGCTTGGTGAGGCTGACAAATAGTGACGTCTGTTTTTAGTTGGCCGCTGAGAGTTTATATTGAAGATACTGATGCTGGTGGTATTGTCTATTATGTTAATTATCTTAAGTTTATCGAGCGAGCAAGAACTGAGTTTTTACGCAGTTTAGGTTTTGATAAACAATGTGTATTTAATAATGAACAGATGTTTATCGTGCATTCTATCAACTGTCAATATCATCGGCCGGCGCAGTTAGATGATAGTTTACTGGCCACGGCGGAACTGACTCAGATAGGTAAAACTTTTTTACAGATGCAGCAAAAAGTGTGGCGTAGCTGTATTGACAGTAATGACGTAAGCAATGATTTGGGTAGCAGTTCCGACGACAGGGAACTGCTGTTTACCGCTGACGTCAAAATTGCCTGTGTTGATCGCCAGAGTATGAAGCCGCAACGTATTCCTGCGCAAATGTTGGCGGCGGTGATGGCCGCGCAATCAGTCGATAATTAAAAAACAGCCAGCTATCAATAACTAACTAACTTGAACAGCTAGCCAAAACCACAAACTAGAACAGCAGGTCTTGCATAACTGACCCTAAATTAAGAATGGAGAAATAACGGTGACAGAAGAGCTTTCGGTGTGGCAATTGGTGGCAGATGCCAGCTTAACAGTGCAGTCGGTCATGTTTATTCTATTTATCGCATCGGCGATATCTTGGTTTATGATCGTGCAGCGGGGCTTTTATTTCCGCGCTTGTGGTCGTGCTAGAGAGCAATTTGAACAGCAGTTTTGGTCAGGTATGGACCTTGGTCAACTGTTTCGACAAGGTACAGCTAAGGCCGAAGAGGGCGGTAGCCTTGTTGGTATGGAAAGTATTTTTCGCGCCGGTTTTAAGGAGTTTTCTCGCCTGCGCCAGCAAACCGGTGTCGATGCCGATGCGGTAATGGAAGGCGCTCAGCGTGCAATGCGCGTTGCAACCGCCCGCGAAGAAGAGCAAATGGACAAGCATTTACCCTTTTTAGCCACCGTCGGTTCCACCAGCCCCTATATAGGTCTATTCGGTACCGTGTGGGGAATTATGACTTCCTTCCAGGCTTTAGCGACCATGCACCAAGCAACATTGGCGGCAGTTGCTCCGGGTATTTCGGAAGCGTTAGTGGCAACCGCGATGGGGCTGTTTGCAGCTATTCCTGCGGTGGTTGCCTACAACCGTTATTCTGCCAACTTAGAAACTCTGCTGAATAAATATGAAACATTCAGCGATGAGTTTTACAGTATCTTACATCGTCAGGCGCTAACAGCTGCTAATAGCAAGCCAGACCCCGCCGCTAGCCAGCCGCGCAGTAAAACCTAGGAGCGATTATGTCTAGAAGACACAAGCGCCGACGGCCCATGTCGGATATTAACGTCGTACCTTATATCGATGTTATGTTGGTATTGTTGATCGTGTTTATGGTAACCGCACCAATGTTGATGCAAGGGGTAAAAGTCGAGTTACCCAAAGCGGCGGCCTTGCCAATGGGCAAGCAAGATGTTGAGCCGCTAATTGTTTCGGTGAAGGCCGATGGCAGTTATTTTATTAACTTAGGTAAAGAGCAAGAGACATCTCAGTCATTGGGGGTGGTACAAGATAAAGTCGGTAAAATCCTGCGTCGCAAGCCCAACACCGCGGTACTTGTCTGGGGTGATAAGCAGGTTCCCTACGGCGCTGTGGTGTCATTGATGACAGCATTGCAGGCTGCGGGCGCACCGTCCGTTGGTCTGGTTACAGAAAACCCTTGAGCGGCTATGTATAAATCCCTGACTCTGCCCTTACTGGTTTCGCTGTTTATACACGGTGCAATTTTGGCTGTGTTATTAATTGATATGCCAGAATCCGAGCGGATAGTGAAACGGGCCGCTACTAAATATATTCAGGCTGAATTGGTAACCCTAGAAAAGCCGAAAGCTAAACCCGCGCCAATCGCTAAGCCGAAACCAAAACCCAAGCCAAAACCCACACCAAAATCCACACTGAAAAAAGCCGAGAACAACGCTAAATTGGCCGCACAAAAACAAGCCGTCAAAGCGGAGCAGCAGCGTTTGGCGCAGGTCAAATCTGACCAATTAAAGCAGCAACAAGATAAACAGCGGAAAATAGAAGAGCAGCAGCGTTTACAAGATGAGTCGGAGCGTGAGTTTGCCGAGGCAGTGGCCGAAGAGCAGGCACTGCGGTTGGCGATGGATGATAATGAGCTGGCTAACAGTTATATCGCCCTAATAAGTCAGCGGATCGAAAATAGCTGGAGCAGGCCGCCCAGCGCGCGTAATAATATGTCGATTGTTCTAATGATACAATTAGCGCCAACTGGTGAAGTAGTGGGAGTGAACGTTATCAAAGGCAGCGGTAATTCCGCCTATGATCGCTCGGCTGAGATCGCAGTATCAAAAGTCGGGAGCTTTCCCGAACTAAAAAACTTGCCGCCGCGAATATTTGAGCAACACTTCCGTAGGCTACAATTAAATTTTAACGCAGAGGATTTACGTTTGTGATGCGCATTATTTTAGTTTGGCTGGCAATATTATTGTTCAGCACACAAAGTTTCGCCCAGCTCACTATCGAGATTACTAAGGGTCGCGATAACCCAACCTCAATTGCTATCGTACCCTTTGGTTGGTCATCCAGCAGCTTACCCGCCGAAGATGTTTCAGCCATTATCGAAGCCGATTTGCAGCGCACCGGTCAGTTTGCGCCGGTCTCCCGCGATGATATGTTGGGCTTGCCGCAGCAGCGCAGTGAAGTGTATTTCCGAGATTGGCGTGCGCTTAACGTCGATTATTTAGTGGTGGGTAAGTTGTTGCCCACCAGCAGCGGGTATCTGGCCAATTATGAAGTGTTTGATGTTTATACTCAGAAATTAGTGATGTCAGGCCAGCAGGCCTCGTCACCTAACGGTTTGCGCGATATTGCCCACGGCGTCAGCGACAAGGTCTATGAAAAGCTCACTGGCATTCGTGGTGCTTTCAGCACCAAGTTACTCTATATATCGGCGGTAAAGCGCGGCATTGCTCAATATACCTATCGCTTGCTGAAATCCGATGTCGATGGTGCCCGTGAAATAGTATTGTTTGAAAGCGACCAGCCTCTGGTGACACCCGCTTGGGCGCCGGACGGCCAGCGCATTGCCTATGTGTCTTTCGAGACCACGCGCCCGGCCATATTTATGCATGATTTACGCACTAACGAGCGCACGCAACTGACAAACTTTAAAGGCTTGAATGGTGCGCCATCCTGGTCGCCAGACGGCAAGCAACTGGCGATGGTGTTATCGAAAGATGGCAGCCCCGATATTTATGTAATGGATATTGCTACGCGTAGCCTCAAACGCGTCACCCGCCATTTCGCCATTGATACTGAGCCATCATGGATGCCGGACGGTAAATCACTGGTTTACACCTCAGACCGTGGCGGTAAGCCACAGATCTATCAAGTCAATTTGGCCAGCGGCTATGAAGAACGCATTACCTTCGATGGCGATTACAATGCCCGCGCGCGCGTGGTGCCTGGCGGTAAAGGGCTGATTATGGTGCATCGTTCTAAGGGCCAATACCATATTGCACTGCTGGATATGGAGCGCGGCAAGGTCAATGTATTGACCGAAACCTCATTGGATGAATCGCCCAGCATTTCTCCCAATGGCGCCATGCTACTGTATGCGACTAAGCATCGTGGTAAAGGTATTTTGGCGGCAGTATCGTTGGACGGTGGGGTCAAATTCCGTTTGCCAAGTCGTTTTGGTGATGTCCGCGAACCATCTTGGTCGCCATATTTGAAATGATTAGACATGCTTAGATAAATTAAGCCTAAATTAGGGGCTGTAGATCAAAGATTTCTATAATTTTAAGTGACATTGAGCGATATCCTCGTAAAATGTGCGCAATAGTTAGAAAGATCCCCTTGTGGCGTGGCCCAGAGAGATTTTTCGCGCTAAACTATAGGTAAGCTGAAACACTGTGAAGAAGTCTTGTTAATGCCCGCTTCACCGCTTCGAACTAACTCTTAAACTAGACGAAGAAATCGAGACTCTAGAAAACTAAACTATCCAGGATTGGACATTGATATGAAAAAGACTCAACTACTAAGTGCATTATTTTTATCTGCATTGATTGTTGGCTGTGCGTCAACTGATACTTCTAACGACACTGCTGAAGCTGAAGCCGCCGCCGCCGCTGCCGCCGCTGCCGAACAAGTTGCTGCCCAAGCTGCTTCCGCCGCTGACGCTGCTGCCCGTGCCAAAGCTGACATGATGGCTAATCTTGAGACTGTGTTTTACTTCGATTTTGATCAAGCTACATTGTCTGCGGCAACCCGCGCTGATTTAGACAATCAAATCGTCGTGTTAAAAGCTAGCGAAGCCAAGATTCGTTTAGAGGGTCATGCGGATGAGCGTGGTACTCGTGAGTACAACATGGCTCTGGGTGAGCGTCGCGCCAATGCAATTGCTAACTACCTGATCATCAACGGAATCGCGCGTTACCGCGTTGAAACTGTAAGCTATGGCGAAGAGCGTCCAGTTGCTTCTGGCAGCGATGACTCATCTTTAAGTCAAAACCGTCGCGTAGAGTTGATGTAATCACAGCTTCTACTTTTTCCAATCGACTGACGAAGTAAAAAACTTTATGTCTATTCGATTATCTATACCAGCCGCACTGCTTAGCACTGCGGCTTTTGTATTTAGTGTGACAGCTATTGCCCAAGCACCGATCATTGATGCCAGTGTAAATACTGGCAGTGGTGAACCTGCGCAACAGGCGGAGGAACCGGCAGCGCTAGCACAAAACAGCAGCCCTCAGGGTGAGATGTTTTACCAGCTGCAACTGCTGCAACAAGAAGTGATGCAGCTGCGCGGTATTGTCGAAGAGCAATCCTATGAATTGAAACAGATGAAAGAGCAAAATAAGGAGCGCTATATCGACCTCGACCGTCGAGTTGGTGCCATGACTAGCTCAGGACCCGCTCAGCCAAACGTAAGGCCTACCGGCAGCAATAATGCGGTTAAGCAGCAGGCTATGGTGCGAGTAGCGCCAATAACTGGCGAGAAAGAAGCCTACGACAGCGCTTACTCCCTTGTTACCAATCGCCGTTTTGACGATGGTCTCGAGGCTTTTAAACAGTTTTTGATGGATTACCCCGATGGTCGCTATGCCCCTAACAGTTATTACTGGATGGGCGAGCTATATCAGGTGACTACACCTGCAGATCTGGAGTCTGCACGACAGTCGTTTACCCAGCTCATCGACTTATATCCGGCGCATCCCAAAGTACCTGATGCAATGTATAAATTGGGCCGAGTATATTTTCAAAAGGGTGATCAACAACAGTCCCGAGATTTGTTGGATAAAGTTGTTAGCAATTTCAGCAAAGGCCCTAACGCTTCGACTGCAGATAAGGCTAGGCAGTTTATCGACGATAACTTTTAATCGTTAGCTACAACTTCAACTACAACGGTTGCTACCAGATTGACGTCCTGCCGGCGCATTGAGCGCTAGCAAGGACGACTAGCATAATTCTATGACCGACTTACGCATCACTGAAATTTTCTACTCTCTGCAAGGCGAAACTCGTACCGTGGGTTTACCGACGGTATTTGTGCGGCTCACCGGTTGCCCGCTACGCTGTGGCTACTGTGATACAGAATATGCCTTTCATGGCGGTGAGAAAATGTCGCAAGCGGCTATTCTCGAGCGAGTAGCCAGCTACCAACCGCGTTTTATCACCGTCACCGGTGGTGAGCCACTGGCCCAACCAAATTGCCTGCCCTTGCTCACCGCACTTTGTGACCAAGGCTATGAAGTGTCTTTAGAAACTAGCGGCGCGATCAGTTTAAAAGGAGTCGACCCCAGAGTGGTTACGGTGATGGACCTCAAAACGCCAGGGTCCAATGAAGTCTCCCGCAACCTGTATGAAAATATCTCCCTATTAACGCCCAAAGATCAGCTGAAATTTGTCATCTGCGATAGAACCGATTACGAGTGGGCCCGTTTCAAGCTCGATGAGCATAAGCTAGTAGGGCGGGTGGGTGATATCCTGTTCTCCCCCAGCTTTGAGCAGATAGATGCCAGAGAGTTGGCTGAGTGGGTATTAAAAGACAATCTACCCGTAAGAATGCAATTACAGCTGCACAAGATCCTTTGGAACGACGCGGCTGGGCACTAATTCATCGTCAATAATCGTCGCCTTTAGATCACCGCTGGCGCATCTGTGAAAAGCCTTAAATAATTCAATAAGTCTTTGAAAAAGACTTGTTTTTTCTCGTTAAATCATTATGATGTGCGCCTTCCTTCTGACCCCATTTTCAGGGCCGTTAGCTCAGTTGGTAGAGCAGTTGGCTTTTAACCAATTGGTCGCTGGTTCGAATCCAGCACGGCCCACCACATTTAGAGGCCTGCAGCGATGCAGG
>JBNMPW010000127.1:0-9068 GCA_051277205.1 Oceanicoccus sp.
ATCAGATTTTAAAAACGATATTCTAACCCTATCAACCGATCAAGAAGACACTGTTTTATTGTTGCGCTACGAAGATCTTTCGCCCAGTAGTTCACGACAAAAAATGGTCGCCGGATGGTTGAAACAAAATAGCGCTGAGCAAGACAACAACAATGCTGACTCGGCTGCACTAGCGCCACCGGCTCCCGATACCGCAGTCACTGCCAAACGCACTAAAAAACCTGAGCCTGAAACAGCCAAGGTTGCGGCGGCGACTGTGACGGTAGCAGAATCAGCCGCACCAACACCCATTATGGAAATGTCAAAGCCGACATTGAAGGGCGGCTCACCCACTATACAGGAACCGACTACAGTCAAAGTAACAGCTAAACCCGAAGCTAGAGTATCGGCTAAGCCAGCTGCAAAAGCAGAACCCAAAGCTGAACCTAAAGTTAAATCTGAAGCTATTACTCAAGCCAAGGCTAAAGAGCCTTCGTCTGAAGAAATAGAACAGACTAAGTTACTCAAAGCCTATAGCTCAAATGTGCTTAAACTTACTTATTTAAATACCCAATATCCGAAACGGTCAATGGACTTTAAACAAGAAGGCATTGTGGTATTAGAAGTTTCTATTAATCGCAGAGGGTCATTACTTGAGACCCGGAAAGTTACTGAATCTAAGCATGATCTGCTCAATAAGGCGGCGATTAAGGCTGTGAAAAAATCAGCTCCATTCCCCGAACCACCCAATACTTTAAAAGGTAACATCATTAAAGTTAAATTGCCTTTTAACTTTAAACTTTAAACTTTAAACACTTTTTATAAATTCGACTATTGAATATCAGGTAACTTAGCCGAAATCACTTGTTTAATACCGTTGCGTTCTAGCGCTGAACGACTGCTCAATTTATCCAACCGAATACTGTGTAAATGTAGCGCTGGAATCCGACTTTCAATCTCTCGTAAATCACCCTTCAATAGAATAGGTAAAAACGGCTGATCTGCAGGTCGACGCTTATTGATAGCCCGCAATCCCGATTGCAGAGGAACCACTCGGTATTTCTTTTTACCGCCATAGCTCTTCAACGGAATGGTCAGGTGCAAGCCTTGTTTACCAATTAACTCTCCCGGAACAATCGTAAGGCCTGTCACCTGAATAGCATCTTCCGGCACTCCCTGAAAAGTATCGTGGTAAGAATAAGGGTCCGGAAGTATCACCATCTTGCGCCCTTGATCTTCGGGGAAAAAGATATTGTAGTTACTGTAAATCTGCTCCACCGAGCCCGAGTAAACACAAAGCTTATTCTCAAACCGGCGGACAAATTCTGTCGCCAAAGAACGATGCTTAAATTCATCCATGTCCCAAACAAGGTCGTTGTTTGTCTGCTCGTCACTCATAATTACCTCTCTAAAACTGACCATATCATAGCTGTCAGCCAAGTTAACAATTACTGATTGACGGCAACACTAAAAGGGTCCGATTAGACTCAGTATATGTAATATATTTTCCTTTACAAACATAGAATTAACAAAATGTACATGCCGCGAAATTGACAACGGCTAAGCCTCGCTACACACCCATACTGGTTAAGGTCAGCATAATATTATTGAGTATACCGGCGACAGTGGGGTGATCGCGCTCAAAGCTAGAAACAAGGCCATCAACCTGCTCCACCATACTGCCCGGCTCGGTCAAAGACGGTTCCAGTAACTTTCGCTCAATATCAACAATTAAAGCTTCCAGCGTTGCCTTTTGATCGCTGCTAGCGTCCATCTTGGCGACCGCCTCGCTGAGTTGGTCGAGGTGTTGTTGCAGTTGCTGTCGGTCCATAAATGACTCCTGACTGAGATAAGAAAACGTAAATTTAAAAGACTATAGTTTGATGATAGCAGCGAATCAGATACAACCATTCATCCAGATCAAATAATTATCATTCCGCGATATTCAACTAAACACTATCCACAAAAAAAGCCGCCCTGAAACAGAGCGGCCTACATACAAAAAAGCGGTGATTTACCAAAGCTTACATCGGCATTGAGTAACTAAACATCACGCTTTCATTACCCTCTTCACGGTCACTGGCATTCACCACCAAACTCAGGCTACCACCCTGCTTAATTTGAAAGCTAGCACCCACTGTAGCGGTGACATAAGAGTCATCTGCAACGCCGCTGTAGGATGGCAGATTGTATGAGCCAAATTGTAAGTTAGTATTGGTGATGCTGATATCTTGTGAATCTCCTTCATCTTCAGTGGCGCCGATTAATTCGCCAAACAACGTGAAGTTGTCAGCCAAATCCGCACTAGCTACAACGCCATAACGTAACTCCAAGCTCTTTCTATCTTGATCACCCCAACGGTAATTAGAAATTCCACCACCGCTTTCGCGATAAGCGTCAACCGAGGCTTTCATATATTGTAGACCAAGTACTGGCGCCACATGCAATGTATCAGATGACATCAGGTCATAACCGGCCAACACACTGGCAACCCAGATAGTACCCTCAGTATCACCTTCTGCAGTCAGTGTTTCACTGCCAATACTAAAATCACGGTCCAGATCGTCATAGCTCAGAGAGGTAATACCAGCGGTGGCATCAACAAACCAGTTATCCTTACGATAGCCAATTAAACCGGTTAAGCCCCAGCTATCGGCTTCATAATCAACGCCTTGATCATCAATCTCTTGGCTGCTGACTGACAACGCAGCACCGTAGATAATGTTGTCTGAAGACACAAAGGTTCTACCTACCGTTAAACCGGTACTGGACGCTTCTGGATTACCATTAGCATCAAATTCTGTAGTTACGGTATCGCCACTGATAAACAAACGCCCTTCCGGTTTTGACCAGCGCGAACTGCGCAACTCATTGCTACTGACAGCGACCTGGTTACGGCCTGCGGCCATCGCCAACTCGGGCAGTAAACCTACTTTGGTCGGGGCTGCCACGATATCCACTAAATAATCAGCGAATAGCTCACTGACAATTTCAGTGGGATGTAAAGCATCATTAAAAATCAGCTTACGAGGGTCAGGCGCCGAGCCGTTAATACCATAGATGGGATGCTCAATACAGGAAGAGGCGTTGTAGCACATAAACGCCTGATCAAAGAGTACAGTGCCTGACGGGGCACCAAAGGCGCTACTGATATCTAACTCCCCACTGGCTAAACCATAAGCCTCGGTGTTGTTAATGATATAGTTTAAAAAACCATTAATGTCGACAGGGATAATATTAGCGTCAGGTAGACTTAGGGCTGTAAAGGTAGATACCGCCTGATTAAAGCCCGCAGAAGTGGCTGATAAACCTGGTCCTGCCGCTGGGTTTGATAAGGCAGCTGCCTGACCAAGGGCCACATTTCCTATATCCGGTGCATTGGCGACCATAATATAGTCGGCACCGGCTGCATCTAAGGCACCGATTGACGCCACAAACGTTTGCGCCCGCGCCACTACCAAACCGGGGATATCAGCCGGGGCGTTATTCAGTGCTAAATCAACGATATCATTGCCGCCACCGTCCATCAATATCAAGGTCCCTGAAGGGATCACTCCGCCGGTCGCCGTCAAATAAGAAGGTGCTGCAATTGCCCCACCACTGGGTAAAGCAACTCCAGCACCGAATATCGACGCCGCGATATCGGCGGTTTGATAACCGCCAACAGCATAGTTATTACCACCAGCAACCAAAGCGGTTGAATCTAAACCGATGGCATCGGCAAATAGTTGTGGTGCGATAGGAGCGAATTCGCCACTACCATCTGTTTTTTGGTTAGTAAAGAGAACACCCAGATTACCGGTATCCATCAAGCTATCACCAAAAATCACTAACTGGCTGAAGTTTGAATCGGCACTGGCCTGTGTGGCTAATAATGAAATAGCTGAAATTGCACAAATTTTCTTAATCATTGCCCCTCCCCCGAGAGTTGGACGTTATAAAACTTATTGGTAATAGTAAGCATAGCTGGAATTATTGTAATAACTACTTAAGAATAGTTGAAAGATCGGAGGGCAACAACAACTATTCCTACCATTGAATATAACCAAAACGATCACAGAACAAAGACGACATTTTGCCACTATTATTCTTAACAAAGATTTTCTCAGGACCCAATTTGGCTTAGTATGCGCGGTCTTGATAATAAAACTGCCCACGTACCATGACTGAACAAAAAACAAGCTATGCCAAGAAGTGCAACAAGCCGCTAAGAGAACAGATTAGTATCGTGGCTGAATTTCACGCCCATAAAATCGCCCCTCAGCGCATTGCCTACCGTACCGGGGTTGAACTAGAGCTGGTAATGCAATTGGTGCGCGAAGAGAACCATCAGCGACTGTTTAAACATTTATTGGCCCAGCATCGTCGAGCGCGAAGAGACCTGCGCTTAAAAAAATCACTGCGTTTGAAAGGTATTGCGCAGGCAGATTTGCAGGATAAGATTGAAGAAGATTATCTCAGTGCTGAAAGTAAACCCCATTAGCACCCTACATTTCGTTAAAACCCAGACATAAAAAAGGCGCAGCCCATACAGGCAGCGCCTTTTTTAGCTAACGAATTTACTCGGCAGCAGCGTCTTCAGCAGGCGCTTCTTCTGCGGCAGCTTCTTCGACTGGTGCTTCTTCAGGCTCTGGCGCAGGTGCGGCGGCAGATGCTTTAATCAACTCTTCAGCCAACAGAATTTTAACTTTTTCGTCGCCATTAACGGGGTTGTTATTGGCATCGACAACAGCATAGCGGTCGTCGCGACGCTGAGTGATAGTGTACTCGGAGGTTTTTTTAACAGTTTTCATTTTCAGTTCCTTTCAACAAACATTCAATTAAATTACTTCAGCGCTGATTTTCAGCGGCGGCAATGACACCATAGCCCACTCTAAAGTGCAACTTTTAACCCGCTTATCACCCGTTAGAATAAAAAAGGCGGGCCATATGGCCCGCCAAAAATGCACGTAGAACAACTTCACGTGCTCTCCCTCAAGATTCTGCGCTAACTCTGTCAGAGCTGGCGGCTCAATTATGTATGCAAACAAGCGGCTTTAATCAAGCCATTTTCTCTCAGCACATAGGTTCATGTTCTTCACTTATTATCAGTTCGACCTTAGGGCAACAACTGAAGCGATGAAGGTTTCTATTTTTTTATACTTCTTTTATATTAGTACGGCATACGGATACTAGCTAACAATTTAGCTGGGTGACAGACTGACCTAAAACTCTGTTTCAGATTAGGAGAGAAGATATACAGCGAATAACCTATCTATTAGTCTCAAGCGCACACATGTAGTAACAGCTGAATTAATTATAGGCTAGTTTTACAACAAGCCAAGAAATCTAAACAAACAAATGCATTTCATCAGCTATAGCCATAACCATAACCATAACCATAACCATAACCATAACCATAACCAAGACTATACTAAGCTAACTGAAGTTAGCGTTAGTACTTATTAAGAAACCATCAATGGCCGGCTTACCTTCCCGCTTTCGCAATGCATTTGGAGTTCATAAACACAATTCAAACCATCAGATCAGCGATGATATCGACGCAAATCAACCCAGCACCTTCATCCTGCCAGCACAATACGGTATTTACACCACTATCATCGGTAATATCGATGATAAAAAAGCACTCACTCTGGCGCAAAAATTAATGGTGTTGGTGGTCGAAAAATCGAGGCCTGGTCAACAACAGCGTACAAAGCCTGTGCCGCGATCACCCGCAGTGATTACTAAGCTACTACCAAGCCTGAGAGACCTAAAAGCCTCCGCCAAAGATAATGCAATCCAGCTCCGAGCATCTCAGCCATACTATCGTTGAGGATTGGAAACTGCCTGAAGAAATCAGCGCGGCCCTAGAACAATAAATCAATCTCACCATCGGCCATCAACTAGACACCTATGCGCATGTGTTATAGTGGACAATCTTGCCTGTGAGATATAAGGGACGACAGCCAATTCGGTGCTGCCAAGCAAGTATTGGCAGATATGTCATTACCAAGCGACCTATTTGAACAACTAAACTCTATCGACAAGCACCTATAACCAAACCATGAAAAATACCTCTAATCAAGCGGCACTAACCGGCATCGCCATTCGCAAACGACCTAAAACCGCTATGGTGCAACTATCAGAAGCGCCGGTAAGCTGTGCCCACGGCGTGGCCAGCGACTTCAGAGGCAAACCCGGTAAACGTCAGGTCACTGTGTTATCCGAGCAAAGTTGGCAACAAGCTTGCCAACAACTCAACAGCGAGCTTCATTGGCTCACTCGCCGCGCCAATCTGTTAGTGTCAGGGCTAGAATTCTCAGCCGCCGACGTCGGTAAAGTACTGCATATCGGTAGCCTACAATTGCGTATCTGCCGACAAACTAACCCCTGCCATTGGATGGATAAAGCCTATTCTGGGCTGCAAGCTGCATTGGCGCCAAACTGGCGAGGTGGAGTTTGTTGCCAGGTGATAAACGATGCGCAGATTAAAATTGGGGATGAAGCTTGGTTAGGACCATAATTAGTAACTTATGCAGGCTCATCGCCCGCCATGGAAAAGGTTAAGCTCAAGTTCAAACACTGCTGACCGCGGACTATTGGCAAAATATATCAGCAGTTAAGTGTCGATTTTTGGTAAACGGTTTACTAGGCTTCCTGCGGATATCAAGCAAGATTGGCTAGATATTAGGCAGCCATAGCTGCAATTAGGCGCAATACTCGATAGGGTAAATGCTATTTAGAATCCTTAGTGAGTAACGCTCTAGTTTATACAATAACCTCTACACCACGCCAAAAAGCCACTCGGTCTTTGATTTGTTCGGCTGCAGATTTGGGTTCAGGGTAAAAAAACGCCGAATCCTGATTGGTCTCACCATTTACCGTTATTGAATAATAATGGGCGCTGCCTTTCCAACCACAAAATGTAGTTTTGCTGCTATCTTCAAAAAAAATTTTATTGATACTGTCGCTGGGAAAATAATGATTACCTTCAACAACTACCGTATCATCTGATTCAGCAACTATTTGTCCCTTCCAGAGTGCTTTCATTTTTTAATCTCCCGATTGGTGATAATAATTTATACTTGGTTTTAATTGATCTAATATACGCAGGGGTTTAATGTTTTGATCACAATAAATGCAAAGTCAGCAGAGGTTGATCTTTCTATTTAAAAATCGCGTAATTATGTTAATAACGACGACGCAGCAGGCGATCAACACCAAAATATGGCCACCCATACAAAGCTACACCCGCGTAACCAACATCGCAATGGTTATAACTTTGCTCGTTTAGTAAAGCAGCTGCCGGAGCTTGAATCTTTTACGCGTACTAATCCAGCCGGCCAGATCACCATCGATTTCGAGGATGAGCAAGCGGTGCGAGCGCTCAATCAAGCCTTGCTCAAGAGCCATTACAATATTAACTTCTGGGATATCCCTACTAACTACCTGTGCCCGCCGATTCCCGGCCGCGTAGACTACATTCATTATCTGTCAGATCTACTCGCCTGTGACAACAATAAAATAGTTCCACATGGACGTAACATCAAGGTATTGGATATTGGAACCGGCGCCAATTTAGTGTATCCACTCACCGGACAAAGTGAATACGGCTGGCACTTTACCGGCGTCGATATAGATCCGGCAGCCATTAAAGTGGCACAGCAGATTTGCCATTTCAACAAATTCAACATCAGCCTCAAGTTACAAAAAAAGCGCGAGGATATATTTAGAGGCATCATAGGCCCGAAGGATTTTTTTCACCTCAGCCTGTGTAATCCGCCTTTTCATACCTCGATTGAAGCCGCAAAAAAAAGCAGCCAACGCAAGTGGAAAAATCTTGGCAAGGGTACACAAAATAAACGTAACTTTGGCGGCCAGAATGCAGAGCTTTGGTGCCCAGGGGGGGAGATGCAATTTATCGCTAAAATGATTGAGCAGAGCATGGAGTTTACACACCAGTGCTTGTGGTTTAGCTCACTGGTATCAAAAAAGGACAATATCAAGCCACTTTATAAAATATTGGAGAAAGCAAACACCGTCGAGATCAAAACTATCGATATGGCGCAGGGGCAAAAAGTTAGTCGCTTTATCGCTTGGACATTTATCAAAAAAAACCAACGTCAGTTGTAGGTTGATGTGATTGAGAATTATAGCTGATGACTGCTAACTGCTGCTGTATCTCCATAGTCAAGAACGGCAGAAAGGCACGTCCGGATCAAGGGCCAGCAGTTTCCTCAAATAAAGAGTTCTATTTGAATTTATAGCCTGACTAGGAATTGGAATCACGAGGACGAAATATCACCACCGAGTCTGCAGTACCCTTGGGGACCGCATTAAGATATTTCTTTGCAAAAACCGCTACTGGTAACGGCCGATCAAACAGATACCCCTGGAAAATAATATTGTCATATTGACTAAACCAGTCGGCCTGGTCTTGTGTCTGGACACCCTCGGCGACAGTAACCAGGTTTAAGGTTCGAGCGATAGCAACCACCGAAGCCACTAAAGCCTCATCCTGCTCATCTATCGTCAGATCATTGATAAACGACTTATCAATTTTGACCTTATCAACAGGTAATTGCTTAAGATAGCTCAGCGAGCTGTAACCAGTACCAAAATCATCGAGTGCAAAAGTGATGCCCAACGCCTGCAAGTTAATTATTTTTTGTACGACATCTTCAAGATTTAATAATGCGACGCCCTCAGTAATTTCAAATTCGATATATTTGGCTGGAAGACTATATTGCAACAACGTTGCTTTGACATCTTCGACGAAACTAGCATGGTGCAATAACTTTGCACTGAGGTTAACTGAAAACCGAAAACCATCGGGTAGTCTGCCCTGCTGATGTTCTTCAGCTGCAAAAGCACAAACGCCATTAAAAACCTGCCGATCCACTTCACTTATCAGGCCAGAACTTTCAAGAAAGTCGAGAAAACTTACCGGCGTTAAAATGCCTTTTTCAGGATGCATCCAACGCACCAGTGCTTCAGCACCTGCTAAGGTTCTCTTTTTGGCATGAATTAGCGGCTGCAGAAAGAACACAAATTGTCCATCTTTAGCCGCAAGTCGTAACTCCGCATCAAGCTTTATCAAACGATCT
>JBNMPW010000128.1:0-9036 GCA_051277205.1 Oceanicoccus sp.
GTTTTCTCGCACCACACCTTTAGGTTTACCCGTGGTACCTGAGGTGTAGAGTATGTAAAGCGGGTCAGTTCCCTTGACGGCTACACAGAGCGCAGGTTCCGCCCCCGCCATTGCTTGTTGCCAGTCTGAATCGCGGCCCGTTTGCATGCTTGCTTTTGCCTGCGGGCGTTGCAGTACTATGCAGCTGTCAGGTTTGTGGTTTGCCAGCTCAATCGCTTTATCGACAATCGGTTTGTACTCGATAACCCGATTGATTTCGATGCCACAGGATGCGGTCAATAGAACTTTTGGCGTCGCATCATCAAGACGGACTGCAAGCTCTGGCGATGCAAAGCCGCCAAAGACAACCGAGTGCACTGCGCCGAGTCGTGCACAGGCCAACATTGAAATTAGCGCCTCGGGGATCATGGGTAGGTAGATGACGACACGATCACCTTTATCGATGCCATGCGCCTTGAGCATGCCTGCACATAGCGCGACCTCGTCACGCAATTCACGATAAGTAAATTTCTTTTGCTGGTGGGTGACAGGGGAGTCGTAGATTAGCGCAATCTGCTCGGCGCGACCGTTGTCGACATGGTAATCGAGTGCCAGGTAGCAGGTGTTCATTTCGCCATCGGCAAACCAACGGTCGATTCCCTGTTCGTCGACGCTGAGCACAGTAGTGGGCGGTTTATACCATTCGATCTGACAAGCTTTTTCTGCCCAGAAAGCGGCCGGGTTATCTATTGATGCCTGATACTCGTCTTGATATGACATTGCTGACCCCGTCAATTAAGCCTATTAACTGATATTTTAACGATCTATCGCATTACCTTTGTAGCAAAAACCCGCTGAAAATCACTATAGATCCTACCGACTACTAGGATTTGAAGACTTGCTCTGACATATAAAAAAAGTTGTCGCGAGTTAATACTCTTCAATAATTAGTCTTATAATCTGCCATGCAAAATACAATGTTTGTATCTTGATGGCATATTATTCACCAAGCGTGGTGTTTTTATGTTTTAGGCATCCGATTTTAAGTAATGCACAGCAACAAAACAACATAAGCAAATTTATATCAGTGGCGCTTATCTGCTTTATAAGTAATGTGTGTCGCTAATATATACAACATCAACGCACCCATCCAAACAGCATACAACAACGTATAATCAATTTTTTTTACGTCGACAAATATCTTCCGGTAGATTTAGGCTGCTGACCTGAAAGTACCGCAACCGAGACTGGTAATTAGCGTTCAAGCTTCTTTTATAACCCTATAACGCATTATTTTCAGCGCATCGCATTTCAGATCCATTGACATGCACTGAATCTATTGGTCTTACCTAAACATTCATTGGATCTCAATGGCCAAATCTACTAAGTTTGTGTCTATAAAGTAATGCTAGCTTTACTCAAAAAAGGGGCTTGATTTTGCCAATAAATAAAGAACCACTTAACCCAGTCACTAGTGCCGATATCGACACTTATAATCGTGATGGTGTTGTCTGCTTGCGCGGTGTGCTCAATAGCGACTGGATAGACGAACTTCTTCCGCTCGCACGTCGCTTGGTCGTAGAAAAAGAAGATTTTGGACTGTTGCCTACTTTTCCAGGCCGCAATATGGCACGTACTATTTCAGAATATCGTCGCTTGGTATTTGAATCGCCCATAGCTCAGGTTTGTGGGCAATTGCTGGGCTCTAAAGAGATGCGCTTCTTTTTTGATGAAGTGTTTGCTAAGCCGCCACAATCTGACGCCAAGACCATATGGCATACGGATCATATGGGGTGGCCTGTTTCCGGTACCATGGTGCCTTCGCTATGGCTGCCGCTTACACCTATTACAAAAGCGAATAGTCTTGAATGTATTGCAGGCTCACAAGAGCAGGAAACGCCGTATTGGCTGTTTTCATCTAATGCTCGCAAAATGATTAAACCCGATGATCGAGTTTCTCACCCTGATTGCAACGCCTTGCGTAATGACGGTACTACAGAATTTTTGACCTGGGATATGGAAGCGGGTGACCTTTTGGTTGTGCACCCTCGTACCTTGCATTATTCCGCTGGAAATCCAACAGATGATTGGCGTGTCGCTGTATCGCTGCGCATGTTTGGAGATGACATTCGATGGGCGCCCCGTCCAGATTGCGTCAATATTACCGGCGTGAGTTTTGATGAGATGCTGGAGGGCGAGAAACCCATGGGGTCGCATTTCCCTCTACTGTGGTCAGAGGATGGGCGTCGCGAAACGGATGCTGATTATCCTCGATCGTTTGCCACTACTTGGCAGCGCCGTGAAATGAACGGTGTCAACGAATATGACACGTTTAAAACCTTCAAAGAGAAAGAAGATCGCAACGAACTATCCGGCACAAGTACCTCTGAATAAGGTAACTCTGGCTGCGTGCTCGATGAAAGTAATTGTTGATATCGAAGGAAGTTTTCCATGCTAATTGAATTAAAGTCCGCCTCTGCTACTAATGAAGGTGCTAAGGCGTTTCTTCGCTCGTCGAATAAAAAGATGTTGCTGGACAATGAATGGGTCGACGCCGCTAAAGGTGGCTGCATAGAATCTACTGATCCTGCCACTGGGCAGGTCTTATCATCTTTTCCAAAAGGCTCATCAACCGATGTTGACGCCGCCGTATCATCAGCAAGAGCCGCTTTTGAGTCGGGTATATGGCGTGCTATGTTGCCAGCAGAACGCGCTAAAATTCTCTGGAAAATTGGTGAACTGATTGATGCGAATATTGATGAGCTTTCAGAGCTGGAAACATTGGATCAAGGCAAACCCTTAGGCGTTGCTCGTTGGGCCGAGATTCCGGGAGCCGCAGAGCAGTTTCGTTATTTTGCTGGACTTTGCACCAAGCTTGAAAGCGCCGTTATTCCAAGTTCAATCGGTTATCAACCGGCAGGCAAGCGCATGCATTCCTACACGTTGAAAGAACCTATCGGTGTAGTAGCCGCTATTACGCCGTGGAATAGCCCGTTGATATTAGCCGCAATGAAATTGGCACCAGCACTGTGCGTAGGCTGTAGCGTCGTTTTAAAACCGGCCGAGGATACGTCATTAACGGCTATACGTTTGGGTGAGCTTTGTATCGAGGCAGGGCTTCCTGCAGGCGTACTTAATATAGTCACGGGGTATGGCCATGAAGTGGGCCAAGCACTGGCGGAACATGAAGGTGTCGACAAGATTACTTTTACCGGTTCTACCCAGACAGGGCGTAAAATATTAGACGCCGCTAAAGGTAATTTAAAGCGTGTAACACTTGAACTTGGTGGTAAGTCACCGATGATCGTGATGGATGATGCCGATTTAGAATTGGCTATTCCGGGTGTAGCCAATGCTATATTTTTCAATAGTGGTCAAGTCTGTGTTGCTGGAACGCGTTTGTATGTTCACAACTCAATTGCGGATCAACTATTTACCGGGATTGCGGATATCGCTAAAGGTATGACGCTAGGGCACGGGCTTGATCAAGATACTCAAATGGGACCGCTAGTCAACGCTGTTCAAGCTGAAAAGGTGGCTACTTACATTAAAGGTGGCGTTGCTGCTGGGGCGACACTTATTGCGGGTGGTGGACGAGGAGGTCCGGCGGGCACGTTTATTGAACCAACCATTTTAACGGGCTGTAATAATTCGATGAGTATTGTTCGTGAAGAGGTCTTTGGTCCGGTGTTGAGCTGTATAAATTTTGATAACCGGGATGAAGCTTTAGCACTCGCCAATGATTCAGATTATGGTTTGGCGGCTAGCGTGTGGACAGAAAACCTCGGGCATGCACATCGTCTGGCGGCTGATCTTCAGACGGGCACAGTCTGGATAAATTCACATCTTATGTTTGACCCTTCCTTACCTATCGGTGGCTATAAACAATCCGGTTGGGGGCGTGAAAGTGGGCTAGGTGCGGTAGATAACTACCTAGAAACCAAAACAGTTTGTGCCGTACTTTAATGTCTCGAGTAGCCAATTAACCCTCTTAATGGATAGCTGTTTAGCAAACACAGTTCGGTGACTTAATGTTAGTGAACTCAAACAGTTTATATTTATTCTCTTTAATTAGAAATAATTTTTGTACGAATGTTTGTGCTGATCCCAGATACCTTTTAAAACGTAAATAGAAAGGAAATAATCCAAATGAATTATAGCTATTCAGCCATGCCGACGCGTGGAAAAATACAGTTTCCGAACCGTGCAAAAGTTGCGCTGATTATTACTGCCAACCTCGAATATTGGGATTTGGTCAAAGAAACTGATAAGCCTTACTATGCTGGGGGGCCTTCTATTCTTCCTGATATATTGCCCGGTAATGTTCCTGACTTCCCCAATTTCACTTGGCGAGAATATGGTCAGCGGGTGGGTATTTGGCGTTTGTTTAATTGTTTTAAGAAAATGGGCGTACCTTTAAGTTGCACGATGAATGCTAAAATGGCATTGGAAATACCTGAGATTGTTAATGAAGTAAAAGCGCAAGGATGGGAATTGCTTGCCCATAACTATGAACAAGGGGAGCTTTTAACCACGCTGGCTCACGACCCTGAAAAAGAGCGTGAAGTCATTAAAGCAACCTTGGATGTGTATCAAGAATTCATGGGCAAGCCCGCTAAAGGTTGGCTTTCATCGTCATTGCGGGGAACCCTCAACACCGCCACTATCATCAAAGAAAATGGCCTGCTTTTTTACTGCGATATCATGAATGATGACCAGCCCTATATGATCGAAACAGATAATGGGCCGTTGGTTTCTATGCCGTATTCCAATGAGATTAACGACTTTACCTTATTAACTCGACGCGCTCATACTAACGATGAGTTTGTCGATATTCTTAAATGTGAGCTAAGTGAACTATTAAGCGAATCAAATGAATCCGGTAGCAGCCGGATGATGAATTTAGGTCTGCACCCACATGTTTCTGGCAGAGCGTATCGAATGCCTGCTATTCGTGAGTTTTTAGAATTTGCTAAGTCACAACAAGGTGTTTGGTTCGCGACCCGAGAAGAAATTGCCGCTTGGTACATGGATAATCACCAAGGTCATATCAATCCTAGCCGTTGAGTACAGCTTGTTTTTGTTGGGGGCTTCTAGCCAGTACCTATAATTTCTATTGCTATGCTTTTTACTTATAGATGGGCTCGACATATGCAATAGAAGCTAACGAGTGTTTAGGCTAGATTAGCCGTTGGTAAGGAGCTACTAGTAACTGCTAAGAACAGCAAGAGCAGTACTTACAGTCACATCTGGTCAGCACAAAATCCACAAACATTGATCCAGTTTCAGTGTACTCACGTTAATTATATGATAAGACGACAGGGTCATTAATGAGTAAGGAAGCATCTAGTTTTCTCGATCAACAGCACCAAATTTGGATCAATGGAGGTTGGGTAACATCGACTTCTCAACGTTCAATCGATGTTTTCAACCCAGCTACCGGTGAGGCTATTTCAGCTATCAGCGACGCTGATCCTAAAGATCTCGATAGGTGCGTAACGGCGGCACGCAATGCATTTGAGGACCCTTCGTGGCGTGATATGAAGCCATCTGAGCGGGCACGAATCATTCACAAAATCGCCGATTTAATGGAACAGAATCTTGAAGAGCTGGCCTATCTTGAAACAATAGACAACGGTAAACCGCTCTCAATGTCTCGTGCAGTTGATGTGCCTGCCGCCGCAGGTGCTCTGCGTTATTATGCAGGTTGGGCCGATAAGATAAATGGCACTACGGTTAACGTTTCTATGCCGGGTGATTACCATACATACACGCTTAAAGAGCCGGTGGGAGTTGTTGGGCTGATTGTGCCCTGGAACTTTCCGCTGATAATGGCCGTCGCTAAATTAGGACCCGCGCTTGCTGCAGGTTGTACCTGCATTCTAAAACCTGCTGAAGATACGTCACTCTCGGCGTTAAGGCTTGCCGAACTTACAGCTGAGGCAGGCTTACCTGACGGCGTGCTCAATGTCATTACCGGGCATGGACATAATGTCGGTGCCGCTATTGCTGCGCATCCGGGTATTGATAAAGTGTCATTCACCGGGTCAATTGCAACGGGTAAAGCCATTGTTAACGCTAGCTCAGGCAACTTGAAAAAGGTCACCTTGGAGCTAGGTGGCAAGGCGCCCAACATAATTCTTGCTGACGCCGACCTTCAAAAAGCAATTGCTGGTTCGGCAATGGGTATTTTCTTTAACTCGGGGCAAGTGTGTACTGCAGCTTCACGTTTGTACGTGCATGAAACTGTTTATGACGAGGTCTTAGCAGGTATTACCGCGATTGCTAAAAGTCTAAAAATTGGTCCCGGACTTGATCCAGAAACAGCGCTAGGACCACTCGTTTCGGATAGGCAATTACAACGGGTAATGCGCTATATAGAAACAGCCCGTGAAGAGGGTGCTGAAATAGTTACTGGCGGTGAAAGGTGTGGCGACACAGGTTACTTCGTTGAGCCAACCATTATCACTAATACCAATAACGCGATGACCGTAGTTCGTGAAGAAATATTTGGCCCAGTACTCGTCGTTCAGTCCTTTAGTGATATGGACGAAGTGGAGGCTCTAGCGAATGACTCTGATTTTGGATTATCAGCAGTCATCTGGACTCAACATTTAGCAGCAGCACATCGTTTAGCCAAACGCATCCGTGCCGGTAATGTGAGCATAAATGTTGCGTCTTCCGCTGACTGGGACTTGCCAATGGGCGGCTTCAAACAGTCAGGGTGGGGGCGCGAAAATGGCGAAGAGGGGCTGCTAAATTATCTTCAAACTAAAGCGGTAGTTGCAGCCCTTGATTAGAATCAAAAACCTAAAATTGTCATCCCTTTTGTTCCTCGATATGTGAGCAGGGGGTTAACGTCGTGAATAAAGAATAATGAAGGAAATATTATGCCTCTTATAGCAGTTGATGATGTGGAGATCTATACGGAGATCCATGGCAGTGGACCTAACCTCTTATTGGTAGCGGGCCTGGGCGGGCGTCACGAATTCTGGTCAGAACAGGTGGAATTTTTGTCCCAGTATTTTCGTGTGATATTACATGATCACCGTGGCGTTGGTCGCAGTACCCCCGACAAGGTGGTGGTGGGTGCTGAACATATGGCGGATGATCTTATCCTCTTGATGGACGCACTGGATATTGATAAGGCACATTTATTAGGTCATTCAACAGGCGGGGCGATTGGACAGCACTTAGCACTAAAGGCCCCTGAACGTTTGAATAAATTGGTGCTTAGCAGCAGTTGGGCTGGCCCAGATCCGTACCTCGTACAGCTATTTAATACTCGCCGAGAGGTACTGATCAATTGTGGTCCTGCTGCATATATCACCATGGGCACCTATTTGGCGACACCGTCTTGGATTTTACAAGATCAAATTAACTCGCCTCGTTCATTTTTAAAAGACAGAGTTAAGGCGTTCCCGGGTCTTGAAGTTGAGCTCAGTAGGTTGTCGGCAGTGCTGGCCCACAACTTACGTTCAGAAGTTCACAACATTACACACACGACCCTCGCTATCGGCGCCAAAGACGATCAGATTACTCCCTTTAGTTTTTCAAAAGAGCTGGCAGATAAAATACCCAACGCTGAGCTATTCATGTTAAGCCACGGCGGGCACTTTGCTCCGATGACAGCGACTGAGCCATATAATGAAAAGGTGCTGAGCTTTCTCCAACAAGACTAGGTATAGAATACGACCAGCAATATATCGGTGCTAATAGCGGCTGGTTGTTAGGTCAGTGATAATAGTTATCTCGTAGCATTCCATAGCGGTGATTATAATTCCCGGCTCGTTAACTAAAATCATTTTGCTAAAACCTAGAAGTACTTACAGGAGTGTCATTAATGTCCGACGATGTAATAGAAAAAGCTTGGTGGTCAGTGTTAGGTTCGCAAGAGGGAGAGTCGATCTGGCTGCCTGAACCGGCCAATGGTCATGTGACGCTAAAGTTTACGCCCAAAACAATGCCCTTCGATACTTTTGCCTCTGGCATTCAGGAGCTACCAGCCGGCAGTATTATTCCTAAGCATGCCCATGCCAAAAGTCATGAACTAATATTTGTCTATGAAGGTACAGGGCGGGCTGAGATCGAAGGCGAAGACTTGGTTTTTGGCCCCGGAACAACGCTACTGATTGGTCCTAATACCTGGCATATGTTTGAAAACACGGGCGATACCGTTATGCGTATGTTTTGGGTATTTTATCCTCCAGGCCTAGATGATTGGTTTAGAGGGATCGGCAAACCTCGTCAGCCTGACGACGCAATACCAGAACCGTTTCATCGCCCAGACAACATTCAAAGCTTAATGGAGAAGTTACAATTTGTGCCGCCCCAGTCAGACTAAAGTTCTGATAAATAGCGGCGCAACAGTGCAGCTTCAAATAATAGCTACCGAATCTAATATCCACTCTTTAGGAATGACAAATCACAATGCTGGTATTAAATAAAGCGGCAGTGGCGGAAAGTTTAAACCATGCTGAATGTATAGATGTTCTTTTCGATACGATGCAGAGTGTATCCGCCGGTGATGTTGTACTGCCTTTGCGGCAATTTATGCCAATCCCCGAGACCCCTGGAAAGTTCACCCTGATGCCAGGTTATCTTGGCAACCCACGTACTTTTGGGGTGAAAATTGTCAGTAAATTTCCTCGTGAACCGGGTAGCCCTTATGGCACGCACGCCGGCGGAGTGATGATATTCGACGCTGAAATTGGCATACCGCTAGCACTTCTTGATGGCGGTGAGCTAACCGCTATTAGAACGGCTGCCGCCAGTGGGTTGGCCACACGCGAGCTGGCGCGAAACAATGCCGAGACTCTAGTGTTGCTCGGTTGTGGCGAAGAAGCACGCCATCACCTTCAGGCAATAATGGCAGTGAGAACACTTAAAAAGGTTATTGTCTGGGGGCGGTCAGTTGAGCGCGCCCAAGCCTTTGTTGATGCACAGCAATTGCCACCCTCTATAGACATACATGCTGAAGCAGATGCCGAAACGGCTGTTGATGCTGCGGATATTATATGTACTGTCACTTCTGCGACGACACCGATACTCAAAGGT
>JBNMPW010000129.1:0-8976 GCA_051277205.1 Oceanicoccus sp.
GCATAATAAAAATAATGAGAACATAAAAAACACTGCCTCTATTTATTGATTTACCTATTAACGCATATCAATAAATAGAGGCAGCAAAATAGACTAATGAAGCCATTGTTTACGTTAAATCATTTAACGTAAACAGCTCGTCTATTTAACCTGTTAATAAGCTTAAAAACTAGTAAGTGTTTTTTATTGATTGTTTATTTAAAATAATTAATCGATATCACTTATGCGCTTTAATAAACGCGCAGCTTAATTCCGCCAGTGCTTGCCCTACCGCACGCTTGCCAGCTTGTTCGCCAGCGGGATGTCGGATGGGCGCGCCTTCTGCTAAATGAAGATATTGTACCTTGGGTAGTGTGGCAATTTGATGTACGTAGAAAAGGGCATCGTCGAGTGAGATGCCTGCTTGGGTAATGGCGCTACTAGGCATTTCGGTAATCGCATCTACATCCACTTCGATACCAATGGGCGATGAAGCGCCGGTTAAATAATCTTGTGTTTTTGTTATGCACTCATCAAAGGTGATTTCTTTTCGCCAAAAAATTTGCTGCATGCTGTAAAAAGGGAATTGCAGTTTTTTAAGTGCGTTCAGTGCATCGGCAGAGTTTTTTTGTTCGTGCAGCCCTAGTACGCTATAACGCTCAAGGTGACCTTGTTTATGAGCGTAATGGAATGGGTTGCCGCTATGACGGCCTTCTAACGCACGAAAATCTGCATGGGGGTCGAGATTACTCACAGCCATCGCCTGTTGTTTTGCTTCTGCGCAGGCTTTAATAATGGGGTAGGCATTGTTATGCCCGCCACCAATGACAATGGGGGTAAGCCCTGCATTAAAAATCGACAATAAGATGCGGTGCACTCGTTGATCGAGCTGTTCGCATAATTGTTGCTGGTGCGTATGTGATGTATCTGATAATGCTGAGCGCATTAAGTCATCGCAATCAATATGGCCTAGCAATAACACATTCTCGCCCGACAAAAACTCATTGCTTTGTAGATTTAAAAAATACGTGAGGAATGCATCCCAGCCTTTTTCTGCGCCTGCGTATCCGTGGTTGGCGACAGGGCCAATGCTTTCTGGAATGCCGATAAGTGCAAAGCGGTAGCCTTGCTGAGTGGCGGTCGAAATTTCTTTCGCGGTATTTACGATGCCAACTTTTTGTCCCAGTTTCTCTTCACCTGCGCGCATTGCAGTGTAGTGGTCGAGTTGTTGTGGTGTTAATAGTGACAGGTATTGCATGGTGAACTCATAAAAGGTGGGCTAATCAGAGGGTAAGAATAAGAGCGTTAATGGAGCTCACACTTATCGTGAATAGATAAATGTGAGTGAGTTAAATTCCCATTTCCTTGCGCAGTTTTTCCATGCGTTGAATGTTTTCTTCTTTGCTGAGTGGGTCGGCTTCTTTGTTGGGTAGAGCAAGCGGCATGATGTCTGATAACGCAACTCCGTCAATCACTTGTTGGCAAAGTTTTTCGTAGTGAGCTTTAAATACCGGAAAGGCAACTCTTTCAGTATTGTTCGCGAGAAAGTACCAGTCTGATTGTTTGCCAGCGTAATAGACTGCAGGGTGAGACCACGCGGCATTGGTTTTAGGTGAGGGAGCATTGCAGGCTTGGCGATAGGCTTCGTGAACATTGGGTAGTGACATGTCAGTGCTGAGCTCTGTGCAGGCACGAATAATTTGGCTGATAGTGGGCAAGTAGTCAGACGTTTTAATCACGCTGTGTACCGCACTCAAAATAATGTCGGGGTTAAATAGCGATAAACTCTCCATCCATAAACGTTTGGCAAAGTTAAGCTCTTCTAGTTCTTTGTAGGCGCTAAAATATAAGTGATGGTAGTTTAAGCGCAGTAGTTCGAAGCTCTGGTTGATACTATCAATCAGGTGCTCCTTTTCTTCTGTCGACAATACTTTTCCGCGTGCTTGACTGCTGGAGCTAGGGCTGCTGGAATTAGGAAGCCCAGCTTCTGTCGACAAGTTGTTCTGTGACTTTGCGATCTTTTGTGCGACTTGTTCCAGAAGCGGGTTGCTGTCTTTCATAATGTTGTTTCCACTGATGTTTTACGTGGCGCAAGAAAATATTGTCCCAGCTGTGCATGGGCTGTGCGCGGTTGCGCCAATATAAAATAAACTCGCCGACTTGTTGGTGAATAAAGTCCGGCTCGATATTAGAGTGTATGGTTAAAATTTCTAAACAATCTGCCGAAGGTTTCCAGTGCTCTCTAATTAATTCTGGGTGCTTGTTTTGTACTACGCCAGCCTGTACAAAACGCCATTGCTGAATAATATGTTCGGCAAACAATGTGCCCCACTCGGAATGCAGCGCGCCTTTTTCTATCCACTTATGAATAAATTCGGGTATGCACTCGTCAATAAACGATAGGTCTATGCCTTGGCTGGTATTCAAGTACGTTAAGGTATGTTGATCTGGCTTCCAGTCAGGTGACATGGCCGTGCTGTGTTTTTTATTTAAAAACGGCGTATCTTGTTTTTCCCAATCTTCTTTTAACCACGAGAAAAAAGGCATATCCCAGTTAGCATTTTTCGCGCCTGATTGGCGGTGATACAAAGAAAATCGCTGCATGGACTTTTGCACAAAGGTATCCGGAATACCTTCCTGCACAATTTGCTGCTGCAAATTTTCACTAGGTCGCCAGTGTTCAGGTAGTGCGGTGGCGTTGCTGGTTTTAGCAATATGCTTTTGCCACTTTACTTGTAGTTGGCTAATGAACTTTGCGCCCCACGTGCGATTGGTTTCGCCACGCTCGCGCCAATAATGCACGAATAGAGGCAGTTGTTCTCGCACAAAATGCTGTGGAATGTTCAGCTGAGATAACATGCCCAAAGTGTCTTTATCTGGCTGCCAATTGGGCTGTAATAGCGTAGCACCTTGGGAAGCTTGGCGATGTTGTTGTGGTCTTTGGCTTCGCTGTGGTGCTTGTGGCGGCGCTTGATTAGCTAAAGCATCGGCGTTGTTTGCGCTGTTAATACGTGTTTGTGTCGTTTGGGATAAGGTCGATGATGATTGCTGACCTTGTACCTGCTCAATGGCTTGTTGGTTAAAGGCAAATTTGAGTATTTGGCTTTGACCATAGGGAGCCGATAACAACAAAATAATTCCCACATCGCGTAAACGTTGAGTCACACGCTGAATATCTAAATCATCCCAGAATGGCATGTGACGAGCGAGTTGTTCGCCGGTCAGCTCATGCCAAATATAGCCACGGCTTTCTTGGCCCGCTTGTAGGTTGGTGAGCTCGTCTAATAACGAGAGTAATACCGACTCTTCTAAGCCTATAGTGGCAGCGAGTGACGGGAAAACGAGTAGCGGTCTTTCAGGGATTAATGATGACATTTTTCTATTCTATCATCACCGGTCTGGTAGGGTATACGGGAAAATAATCTATGGTGAAAGCTTTGCACGGAAGATGATTTTTCGTTCAGGCACCAACAGTAGTGCTTTAAACGAGACATGCCCCAGGGGCTCGTAGTAAACGCATGATAAATCTGTAGGAACAGATTGAGGCAGTTTAGCTGGTCATAGGCCTAGTGCTAAGGACGGCGCTAGCCCAAAGAGGGGTTTATGCGTTATACCGTTAAGCGGCACCGAGGTAAATGACCGATTGAGTACGCTTTTCCTCGGTATTACCTTGTGGGGCGAGCGCTGCATGAAGGCAAAATGGCTTTCGCGCAAAGGTATCATGGTCAAACCATAGGCGATAGGTAATGAGCGTGGTAAAGTAAAAACATAAAAAATGCGATTCAATGGCTGAGATCAGTGACTAATATCAGAATTAAATAAGTGACTATATTCGCTATTGTTTTGTCGGTAATTTATCAGACGGCATTTATCGCCCGTCCTTCATAAGAAGCCGCTACCAATAATGCCCCCGCAGCGCTCAACAAAACCAAGGATTACGCCATGACCATTAAAAAACCTCTTATCTGCGCCTTAACCATCGCTGTTATTGGTGTTAGCTCATTTAGCCATGCTAGTTGGCTGGATAAAATAAAAGAGGTAGTCGGCAATAATGTGTCCACCGAGCAGGTTGAGTCGGTAGTCAAAGGCGCAACAGGTGACGCAGCGGCGCTATCAACCGAAGAGATTACTGCTGCCTTCAAGCAAGCCTTAGCAATAGGCAGTAAGAGAGTCGTTGACCAGTTAGCGACAGCGAATGGCTTTAATGGCGATTCGGCGATTCGCATACCGTTACCAGAAAAGATGCAAACCGTTAAAAAGTGGTTAGGTAAAGTGGGTATGGGCGACCGTGTGGATGACTTAGAAGTTAGCCTAAATCGCGCGGCAGAACATGCGACGCCTAAAGCGAAGGCCTTATTTGTGAATGCGATTAAAGCTATGTCGTTTGACGATGTACGCAATATCTATAGTGGTGGTGATAATGCCGCCACTGAATACTTTCGCGAAAAAATGACATCTGAACTAAGTAAAGAAATGAAGCCGCTCGTGCAAAGCAGCTTGGCAGAAGTGGGGGCGGTTAAACTGTACGACGATGTGATGGGCGATTATAAAAACATCCCTTTTGTGCCTGATATAAAAGCAGATTTAGTGAGCCACGTGGTGGACGGTGGTTTAGCCGGTATTTTCCATTATCTCGCCGAAGAAGAAGCCGCTATTCGCCAAAACCCCGTTAAGCGAACCACCGAATTACTAGAGCGTGTGTTTGGTGCAGAATAAGCCCCGTAAAGATAAATGAATATCGTAACCGTATGAAAATGACAAAGGTGATGACAATGATAAAGCATAGTGTGTTGAGCTTTTTGGTGATGAGCTTATGCTGGGCGAGTAGTGTGTTTGCCGAAGCACCGCAATCACAAATGGCGCAATTGTTTGTTCGGGGTGAGGCGCAGTTAATGGTGCCGCCTGATCAAGTATCGGTATCGTTGGGGGTGACCACCGAGTCAGCCACGGCAAAAAAAGCGGTCGCGGGTAATACACGAAAAATGAATTCGTTGATTAATGCGTTGGCGAGTCTTGGTTTGAGTAATAGCGATTATAAAACGCAAAATTTTCAAGTACAGCCCGTGTGGTCTTCTCGCCCTAAAAGCGCCGGTAATAGCTGGAAAGCGAGTATCGTTGCTTATCGCGTGACCAATACCTTATATGTCACCACCTTAGAGCTAGATCTTATCGGTGATATTATTGGCGCTGCAACCGAGGCGGGGGCTAATCAAGTGAATTCCGTGAACTTCAGCTTGTTTAATGCTCGCCAGTATCGTCAGCAAGTGATTACACAAGCCATGGAAAACGCACGAGCCGATGCCGAAGTGTTAGTGCTTGCCAGTGGCGACAGAATTAAACGTACGCTATCGCTCAATTTAGGCAATGCTTCGGCATCTAAAGAGCGGGTGCAGATGAAAAGTATGGCAAGAAGTAGCATGATGGCTGACTCCGCCGCCTTTGAACCACCACCCATCAGTGCAGGCGACATAACCGTCCGCGCATCGGTGTCGGTTACTTATGAATTGGAAAGTCCATGATTTAATCTGCCTAGCTTGCTGGGCGGAACAAATGAAATATTTATGCAGGTGTGATATTGGCTGCCACCGTATTTAGTGATGAGAATAAAACAATATGAATAACGACGACGATATCGTCTATGGTTTACACGCAGTACAGGCGTTAGTGGATGGATCTCCTCAGCGTATTCAAACCTTGTGGTTGCTGAAAGGGCGGAATGATCAGCGCTTGCAGTCTATTCGCTCTGTGGCAGAAAAGAGTCGTATTACGGTACGCACCGTTGCTCGGGAAAAGCTCGATGCGATGGTAGAAGGGAATCACCAAGGGGTGATTGCTTCGGTGGTGAATGTCACTGAGGTTTACGATGAGGATTATCTTAAAAGCCGTCTGCCGAAAATTAAAGAAGAGGGCGCTATACCGTTTATTTTGGTATTGGATGGCGTAACCGATCCGCACAACTTAGGTGCCTGCCTACGTTCTGCCGAAGCCGCCGGTGTACAGTTTGTGATAGTGCCAAAAGATAATTCTGCTTCGCTCACCCCCACCGTTGTGAAAGTGGCTTGTGGCGCTGCCGAAGTGTTACCGTTGGTACGTGTGACTAATTTGTCTCGCACTTTAGAGTGGTTGCAGTCGCAAGGTGTATGGCTGGTGGGGGCTGCTGGCGAAGCGGAGCAGGATCACTATCAAATGAATTTAACCGGGCCGTTGGCCATTGTGATGGGCGCTGAAGGTAAAGGCTTGCGCCGTCTTACTCGCGAGCGCTGCGATTCGCTGATTCGTATCCCGATGATGGGTGAAGTGAGTAGTTTGAATGTGTCGGTGGCGTCAGGTATTTGTTTGTTTGAGGCGTTACGACAGAGAAGTGTGAAATAGAAAAGATCTAAGCGATATTAATCTGAGCACTATCAGTCAGAGCACTATTAATCAGGAGAGAAGAGATGACTTTTGAAGTATGGCTTGCCTTTATATCGGTGGTATTGGTTTTTGCGCTTATCCCCGGCCCTACGGTAATTTTGGTGGTGGGGCAGGCGATTACTCACGGTAAAAAGTCTGTTATTCCTTTGGTGTCGGGTGTATTGCTAGGTGACTTTGTTGCGATGAGCTTATCGCTGATTGGTTTAGGCGCTGTACTCGCGGCATCTGCCACCTTGTTTTTGGTGCTTAAATGGTTTGGTGTGGGCTATCTCGTTTATTTAGGTATAAAAGCATGGAGGGAGGAACCCAATATGGACTCTACACTTGGCGAGAGTATGGCTACGTCAAAGAGTGCGATGTTTCAGTCGTCTTTTTTGGTTACCGCGTTAAACCCGAAAGGTATTGTTTTCTTTGTCGCTTTTTTGCCCCAGTTCGTTAGCCCTACCTATGATGTTTTTCCTCAGTTAATGATATTGATGTTTACCTTTCTCGGGGTCATATCAGTAACGATTAGTTCTTTTGCCTTTTTCGCAAGTGTGGTGCGTCAGCGCATACAGGGTTATCAGGCACGTAAACGTTTTAATCAAATAGGAGGCGGTTCGTTAGTAGGTGCGGCATTAATTACCGCGACAATGCAAAGAAGCTAGCTTTGTCCTGCAAAGGTCAACTCAAGAATTTGCAGAGCTTTTTTTCGGTCGACCTCAGAAAGGGTTCCGACAAAATCGACAATATTCTGTGTGGATTTACGTAGTCGCTTGGGGTGGTACTGCGGGCTATCTTCTTCTATCCCATAATAAATAGGTTGGCCTTTACCTTGTAATAGCCAGTCGATAGACACGCCAAAGATCTCGGCCATATTTAGGGCCATTGCCATACGCGGGAGCTTTTCACCGTTGCGGTAACTCCATATCATGACTTCACTGACGCCAATCAACTTGCCCAATGCTTTTTGGGTGCTTTCGACGCCGGATAAAGACACTGCGTGATTAAAACGTTTTGCAAATTCTGGATGTTTCATTGTGTTAATTTATCCATAAGTTATTTAATTTGCAGCTATTTGATTTGGTTTCTGCAAGTTACCTTCGTCTATCGTGTCACCAAAATCAACATTTAGTTTTGCTGGCATATGACTCGAAAAGTAACTGCTTGCTGTGCCTTTGGGTGTGAGTTTGGCTTTTGGTGTGAAATTCGGAAGTAATAATGGAGGGGTTATAGTTGAAGATAGTTCGCTGTATGTTGCTTAAGGTGTTTTGTTGGGTATGGGCGGTATGGTGCTTAGGTAGCTGAAAGTTGTTTGAATATATCGAGCGCAGCCGATGTGGATGTCAGTGAGAGGACGAGTGAAAGGTTAAGTGAACGTGCGGGGTGTAGTCTTAGACTCGAATGTTGGATATCTAGTTGAGCCTGCCCTTTTTTTATGAGTCTTTGTTTATGGTTCTTGGTTCCTGACAAGCTCTTTCTGCTTATAGAGAGAGCTTGTCATCAAAGGTTAGCCATCAAAGGTTAAAATGCAGCTTGATAGATCGCTAATGCATCGGCCTCGCTAACGGGGCGAGGGTTGTTCATTAGTAGGCGCTCTTGTTTCATCGCATCGCTGGCCAGCTTGGGTAAATCTGCTTCTGGCACTTTCATATCTTTTAGCGTGTTGGGCAAGCCAAGATCGACAATCAGCTTTTCGATGTGGGAGATCAATGCCTCTGTGACGATATCGTCATCACCTTCAACCGCATGTCCCATAATAAAGGGCGCAAGCTCGGCATAGAGTGTTTTTGCCTCTACTGCGTTGAAGCGCATCACGTAAGGCAGTACCAATGAGTTACTTAAACCATGAGGGATATGATAGTGGCCGCCTAACGGATAGGCTAGTGCATGCACTGCAGCCACTGGCGCATTAGCAAAGGCTTGGCCTGCTAAGCATGCGCCCAGCAACATGGCTTGTCGTGCTTCAACATTTTTGCCGTCGTGAGTGGCAGTCATTATGTTTTCGCTTAACAGGGTTAATGCTTGTTTGGCGAGCATGTCGGCATAGGGGTTTTTAAGGCGAGCGCTGGTATAGGCTTCGATGGCGTGTACCATCGCATCAACACCGGTCGCGGCAGTAATGTGTGGCGGTAAGCCTACAGTTAATTCTGCATCGAGTACGGCCACATCTGGGTATAACTGTGTGGCGACTACACCGGCTTTAGTGGTTTCACCTGTAGTAACAATAGCTACTGCAGTAACCTCTGAGCCAGTGCCTGCGGTAGTGGGTATTAATATAAGCGGTAGGCGCTGGCCTTTGGCGTTGCCTACACCATAAATGTCATCTAGGGTTTCGCCTGATTTTGCCATCAAGGCAACCAATTTTGCAGTATCCATAGAGCTGCCACCGCCAAAGCCAATAACGCCATCATTGCCGCCAGCGTTTAATACTTCTAAGGCTTTATAGATGATCGCTTCCGGTGGGTCGGCGACAACATCGGTGTAGCTGTCGTAGCTCATGTCGCCTGCTGTTAATGCTGCTTCTAGTTGAGCCATTAGGCCAACACTGACAATGCCTTGGTCGGTGACGACTAAAGGCTTGCTGATATGGTTTTGACGGCA
>JBNMPW010000130.1:0-8964 GCA_051277205.1 Oceanicoccus sp.
ATCCCCTGCTTAGTAATACGATAAGGGTTGTAACCATCGATAGTTGAGGCGTTAACAAATTTGCTGATAACACTTTCAATAAATTCGGGGTAGCTGAACAACAGTGCCTCCCAGTTTTGAAAGATATCGCGCCAGTTACCCTGGTAAGACAGCAAACGCTGGCCCTGTTGATCTTTGAGCTTAATCTCAAATTGATTCCATGGTCGACTGGGGTCGCCATGACGACGACCAAAAGTAATTGGCAGATATTCGTAACACAGACGAGTGAGCTGTGAATCACCCTCTTTAGATAAAACCTGCTGTAGTTCTGGGTAGTCAATTTGTGCAGGTAATGAAGACAACAAAGCGTGATGGCGCTGGTACAATGCTTTGTTAAAGTTTTCGATCATAGCACTAAAATCAGTCATCAAAATCTGATACTGATTGTCGACAATACCGCCACGAAGCACATTAAATTGCACGTTGGCATAGTGATGGACCGATACATTTTCTTCGGCGGTTAATTGAAAACCATCACCGGCCGCCATAATCCGCGCCAACTCGTCAGAACCCTTGTCAATAGATGCGTTAATCGCTAAAGCCAATTGCGCAGGTGCTGCTAATTGCGCTATAAGACTCACAGTTTCAGTTTGTGTCTGCTCGATATTGGCGACCAACTGCCAGTGCTGACTACTATTTTCGCCCAGTTCAAAACTGCTGTTAACCCAATAAGCCCCGCGAATACCACGCTTTTTCTGCTCTTGTTGCATCGTACCACCGCGACGAAAGCTATCGAGCTGTTCTGAACTCAGGAGTATCTTTGGTTTATCCAAACCCAAACAAAACACTGTGCTAGCACGCAGTGATTCGCAAGGTTCGGCACGGTCGGTAATGCCGGAAAACAAACTAAACTGCGCCAAACCAGTGACTTCATCCAGCTCACTCCATTTATAGGCATCCACCAGATAACTGCTATTGGTCTGGGTAAATCGCGGTGTGCCCGCTGGCAGAATGTTTTGCAAACCATCGAGTATTTCTACAGTTCTATTTTGACTGCCAATATTTTGCAACTGACATTGACGTGAAAAACCATAGCTGTCGCTGGTCAACCAACTATAGCGAAACAGCATTTGCAGATCGTGATTAATCTCTTCAAATATTAATTTATTGCCCAGCGCATTTTTATAAAGATTGCGGCTGATAGCATAGCGACCATCCTGCTCCTTATTAAAGGGCTGCCACAAGCTACGTTGACCGTCGCTACTAACTCGGATTAACGTCTTGCTACCGGTATGGCCCGTACTTTCATAAATTTTGTCGACAGTGATATAAGGAAACAGCGCCGTTTCTGGTGACACCCTACCCGCCGTCAAGCCACCGTTGGAGCTGATAAACATCCAATGATCACTATCTGACACCAAGGTGATAAAAAACGGGGGCATGCAATCAACATTGCGAATAGCATAATAGCGCTCGTCGTCAATACTGATAAATTCGCCGCTGACTTGCGCCATGGCAGTAGGCTCTTCATCATGATTTTGCAGTGAAGAGCTGTCAGTTATAGAAGAAACATTCATCAGGCATTGACCTCTGAATCTTGAAGCCGCTGATTATGAAGCGCCTCCATGACTAATTTCGGTTGTCGATCGATGGTGTATAAACCCCAGTGCTTTTCTGGTTCTAATGGATCGTCAGAGCCTTTCCAAGGCTCATCAAATGCCTCAAAAACAAAGGTTAAAATTTTCTGCTCTGTCACCCAAGCCATCAACAATTGATAATACTGGGCTTGTAATTCTGCCGATGCATTCCAGGGTTCAATACCGCGACCATTGGAACAGGTAGTCCAACCGGCCTCGGTAATGACTACCGGTGTATGCGGATAACGATCGGCAACACTATAATAATTTTGCTGAGTATACTCCAGTGCCGTATCAATCGTGTGATATTCCCAAACTGGATAGGTGTGAATTGAAATAAAGTCGATTTCTGCCACTAGCGGCTCTAACTTATCGCACCAGTGTACATAATTTTCACAAAAAGTAATCGGCTGCTTAATGACCGCTTTCAATCGTCGAACATAAGCAATCAAACTATCAACTGAGACCAAGTGATCAGTCCAATCAACACTGGCTTCATTACCGACCGATACCGAAAAAACAACCTCGGGATAGGCCGTCGCCAATGTCATGACGCGATCAATTTCAACACTGTTCGCCTGTTGATTAGCCGCCAACTCTTCATCGCTGAACTGGGCACCCCAGGGACAACCGGGGTTGCTTTGCTCGGCAGTCATATTGGCGCCCAGCATGACTTTTAAATCTAGCGATTGCTGCTCAATAACCTGCAACACAATTTCCGCATGCAAGCTGCAGTCGTACAACCGGATATATTTCCAGTTTGTTGCCAGCAGATTCAAATCTTCGCTAATTTCTTCAAAGCTTGGGTAGACACCCAACTGTGGTGACTGACCCTGACGATAACCGGAGTAACAGATAGCATTACCATAGGCCAACTCTGCTACTGGAGGTGACGCTGACAATGACATAGTGGTGCTATTATTCATTATTATTACCTGAACTGGTGCTTCACAGCCCGACTTATATAATAGGTTAGTTACTAGCAAAAGAGCCGTGCCATTGCTTAAGCGTACTTAAGCTGACCGTCTTTATCCCAGAGGCCCCAAGCCGAACCAACATCACCCTCGTCGCCGACCTTCCAGTTTTCATCAAAAGAGGAAAAATAAAATATCTCGATGCCCTCTTCTTCTGCCCACTGGTAAGTATTTAAAAAGTAACGCATGGCATTGGTATATGACGGTATAGCGGCACCAGTGGCTGAGCCGGTGTTGGGCCAACCGGTTTCACTAATAATGACTTTTTTACCATTAGCAACAGCAACCGCTCTGCGATACATATCTTTCATGTATAGTAGCGAATATTCAGCGGAACAACCTTCCCAAAATGGGTAGCAGTTGGCGAGTATTACATCACAAGCTGCCGTCACTTTAGGGTGATCAACAAATTCAAAATAAGCATCTACATAGCCGACGTCAACACCGGGTACCGCTTGCTTAAAGCGGTTGATATAATCGATCAATTGATCTTCAGTTAAATCACCGCGCAACAGCACCTCATTACCCACAGCAACGATATTGGCATGTCCAGATTTGGCAACGTCAATCGCGTTTGCCAGCTCTTTTTCGTTAGTCTCTAAATCGTCGTCCAGCCAAACACCAACCATCGTCTTTAAACCGTTGGCTCTGGCAATCTTTGGAATCGATTGATTACCTTCAGTACAAGAGAAAGACCGCACCCAATCGACACTTGACCTAATGATACTAAGGCGATCATAGATTTGTTGATCGCTGATTTCAGTACCCGGGCCCTGACCATCAACATAAGGGCTAAAGGCAATACCATGAATTTGTTGTTCGAGCTTGCCCCTTAGCAGCGCCACTAATTGCTCGTCGGATACTGTTGAAAAATCGATACCTGCAAGAGCCATGATTGCTCCCTTACCCGATGTTGCCTGTTTAGCTGACAAAGCTTATCTCCTGTTAATTATCTCTGTTATATCGCAAATTAATAACTCACCAGCATAGCAGGCTAATATTCACGTCATCGACTAGGGTACTGGAGGCTAATAGGAAAACAACGAAGCTGCGGTAAAAGGGTCTTTTGACGCGATAAAGACACTCAAACGGAGCTTGAGCTGACTTACCTATTGTTAAACGAACATAAATCAATCAATAGTTTCAATGACGTTACAAAGTCAAGCTAAGAATATCCGGAGCAAGTGAACGCTGATCTCAATTTTCCTACATTAACCCTTATCCGCCCTACCGCAAAGCCAGTCCGCTTAATCGCATTGCACGTAGTAGTCCCCTTATGATTCGGAGAGACTAGCCGACTATAGTAATATGCTAGAAGTTACACCGTATATCTAACGGCTGTATAAATATCAAACAACATAGTATTCAGGTTTATTTATGCCCACAAATACAACTATGCCGATACTGGATAGCAAGTTAAAAACCTCTCAAGAGCGAGCGCTCGAGTTGCTTGCCTTGATGACGCTGGCAGAAAAAATAGGCCAAATGAGCCAAGTTAACGGCGGTGGATGGGATCTTCACCAGGCCTTACGCGAAGGTAAAATTGGCTCAGTTTTAAATGAAGTTAATGTGGAAGCCGTTAATGATTTACAACGAGTGGCAATGCAAGAGAGCCGCTTAGGCATTCCGTTATTAATTGGCCGCGACGTTATTCATGGTTTTAAAACCATCTTCCCCATCCCACTGGGGCAAGCTGCAAGCTGGAACCCCAAACAGGTAGAACAAGCCGCCAGCATAGCCGCCAATGAAGCCGCTGCGGCGGGTATTAATTGGACATTTGCGCCGATGATAGATATTAGCCGCGACCCGCGATGGGGAAGAATTGCTGAAAGTTTAGGTGAAGACAGCTACTTGTGCAGCGTACTCGGCACCGCCATGATCGAAGGTTTTCAGGGTGCAGAACTTAATCAAGCGGGAGCTATTGCCGCCTGCGCCAAACATTTTGCCGGTTATGGCGCCGCCGAGAGCGGCATGGATTATAACACCACTAATATCCCAGAAAACGAATTGCGCAACGTCTATCTGCCCCCCTTTAAAGCGGCCGCAGAGGCTGGCGTGGCAACATTCATGTCAGCGTTTAGTGACCTTAACGGTGTGCCGGCTACTGGCAACGAATTTTTAATGAAGCAAGTACTGCGCGAAGAGTGGGGATACGACGGTTTTGTAGTCAGTGACTGGGACTCAATTAAAGAACTTACCGTACATGGTTTTGCCGCCGATGAAAAAGCGGCGGCCTTAGAAGCTATTAATGCTGGCATTGATATGGAGATGGCCAGCTCTACCTATGCCAATCATATCGAGTCATTAATAGCAGAAGACAAAATAAGCCAGTCACAAATTGACACTATGGTGTTTAATATTCTGACCACCAAATTTGATCTCGGTTTATTTGAAAACCCCTACACCAACCCCGATGATTTACCACCGCAAGTTAATGAACATTATTTACAAGTGGCTAAAGATGTCGCTCAAGAAAGCTGTGTTCTGCTTAAAAATGACCAACAAACGTTACCGCTATCGGCACATGAACTGTCATCTCTTGCAGTGATCGGCCCTCTCGCCGATGAAGCACAAGAACAGCTAGGCACATGGGTGTTTGATGGTGATGCGCACTTTAGCCAAACGCCATTACAAGCCATTGAAACTTTAGCGACTGGGCAATTTAACGTGCACTATGCCAAAGGCCTAAACAACTCTCGGGATAAAAGTGAGCAAGGTTTTGATCAAGCAATACATGCCGCCAATCAATCCGATGCGGTAGTTATGTTTGTCGGAGAAGAAGCGATATTATCTGGAGAAGCCCATTGCCGCGCAGATATCAACTTACCGGGCCATCAACAACAACTGATTGAAGCCATCGCACTCACTGGTAAGCCTATTACACTGGTTATCCTTGCCGGTAGACCGCTAACGCTCACGAGTGTGATTGATAAGGTGGGTGCCATATTATATGGCTGGCACCCAGGCACCATGGCCGGCCCCGCCATTACTGAATTAGTGTTTGGTCAGGTTTCACCATCGGGCAAATTACCGGTTTCTTTTCCTCGGGCTGTTGGACAAATACCCATTTATTATGGGAAGAAAAATACCGGCAGACCCCCTAACGAACATAACATTAGCCATATCGATGACATTGATGGTGGCGCTGCACAAACATCACTGGGTATGTCATCCTTTCATTTAGACACGGGCTTTAAACCTCTATTCCCGTTTGGCTACGGTCTCTCCTACACTCAATTTAGTTACCATAATTTACAGATTGTGCAGCAGGCAATCGCTATTGGCGAAACCTTAAACGTCAGCGTTGAACTTCGCAATGACGGCGCTATGGCAGCGCAAGAGGTGGTACAGCTATATATACGAGACTTAGTCGGCAACGTCACTCGGCCAATAAAAGAACTAAAAGGCTTCCAAAAAATTCGCTTACTACCCGGACAAAGTAAAACTGTTAGCTTTGAATTACACACCGATCAACTAGCGTTCCACGACCGTAATATGCAGCTCATTACCGAAGCCGGTGATTTCCACTTATGGCTGGGTGGCAGCTCTGATGCTGAGCTTTGGGGAGAATTTACTATTAAGGCTGATAATAAATGATAACTAACCACCAACGTTTTAATACATCCACGGCATTCATTGTTGCTCTAGGAGGATTTCTGATGGGCTTTGATGCCTCAGTTATCTCTGGCGTGGTTAAATTTATCGAACCTGAATTCAACCTGACTAAAATTCAAGTAGGCTGGTCGGTCGCATCGTTAGCACTAACAGCGTCCCTCGCAATGATGGCAGCAGGCCCCTTAAGCGATAGGCTAGGCCGCATTTCAGTACTGAAAATTGCCGCTATATTGTTTGCTATCTCTGCAATTTTGTCAGCCATCGCACAATCTTTTAGCGCCTTTATTGTTGCCCGTATGATTGGCGGTTTGGGTGTTGGTGCAGCGTTGGTGATCGCACCGATGTATATAGCGGAGATTGCACCGGCAGCAACACGAGGCAAGCTGGTATCCTTTAATCAATTAAATATCGTGGTGGGAATTTCAGTCGCTTTTTTTAGTAATTATCTAATTTTACAACTGGGACAATCCTCCGCCGAATGGGTACAACAACTGCGTATCGACAGCTGGAATTGGCGCTGGATGCTAGGTCTCGAAACTTTACCGGCGGTAGTCTATTTCTGTTGTTTACACTTTGTACCAGAAAGCCCACGTTGGCTTATTATGCAGGGCCAGCATGATCAGGCGCTGACAATTATGCGTAGGGGTAGCTCTGCTGAACAAGCAAAAAAAGAACTGGATACGATCAGAATAAATCTAGCCACTAACGATGAAGAGTCATCGCTGCGTGATCTATTTAAAAAGCCCTTACGGCTGGCCTTAGGCATTGGTATCACAGTCGCCATATTGCAGCAAATTACTGGCATAAATTCGGTATTTTTCTATGCGCCAATGATATTTGAACAATCGGGCATTGGTACTGATGCCGCGTTTATGCAGGCCATTTTAGTAGGCTTAACCAATCTCGTTTTTACCGTATTAGCGATGATGTTAATTGATAAAGTAGGACGAAAGCCACTGCTACAATTTGGTGTAATGGGTATCGCTTTTTTTATGTTGTTTTTGGCTTATGGGTTTAACTCGGCCAGCTACAGCTTAACCGCACAGGATATAGCATCTCTTACCGGAAACTTTGATCACAGCGCGCTATTAACACTTACAGACATGACCTTTAGCAGTGACATCAGCTTCAAGCAGACACTCAATGAAACGCTGGGGGCAAGTACCTTGCAAGCGGCTGAAGCGGAATTGTTAACAGCAGCTATCAATATTAATCCACTAATGATCTTGTTTGGCATCTTAGGTTTTGTCGCCTGCTTTGCGGTATCTCTGGGACCGGTAATGTGGGTTTTGTTTTCGGAGCTATTTCCAAACAAAATTCGCGCTATTGCGATTTCTTTTGTTGGCCTGATCAACTCAGCGGTAAGCTTTTTGGTGCAACTGCTGTTCCCCTGGCAATTAGCTAACATCGGCAGCGCAGCTACATTTTTAATTTACGGTTTAATGGCCGTTATTGGTTGGTTACTCATCACTCGATTATTACCTGAGACAAAAGGAAAATCATTAGAAGATATTGAAAGCTTGCTTAGCAGCAAATAAGGCTGACTGAAGCTGAAATAATTGATCGATAGATAAAGGAGAACCATGATGAAACTAACAACAGCTGGATTACTATTGAGTACGGCAATCGCTGCATCCATCGTTTCTGCCAATGAGGGCGCATCCTCAACACTGGCGGCTAAACCAGTAACTACAACGATAGCTATACCAACAACCACAGCAGCAACCGCAATAGAAAGTACAGCAGCCATCCTATCAACGCCTATTAAAGTTGAAATTATTAAAAACGGCGATGGATACCAGTTATTACGTGGTGGCAAACCTTATATTGTCAAAGGCGCCGGTATTGACCATACCGACCTTGAAAGTTTAGTCGCCAACGGCGGCAATTCTTTGCGCACCTGGGCGGTCGATGATCACGCCGAGCCTGCCCAGCAACTATTAGATCGAGCTCATGCCCTAGGGCTAACAGTATCACTCTGTCTTGAGTTTGGTAGAGAGCGGCAAGGCTTTGATTATAACGACCCAGAACTTGTTGCTCGCCAATTCGAAGAATCTAAAGCAAGAGTCCTCAAGTACAAAGACCACCCGGCTCTTTTAACCTGGTTTATTGGTAATGAGTTAAACTTTGATTTCAAGAACCCAAAAGTATTTGACGCAGTCAACGATGTAGCAAAAATGATCCATGAACTTGACCCAAATCACCCGACTACGACACCGTTATCATTCTTTGATACAAAAGCACTGGCCATTATAAAAGAGCGCGCTCCTGACCTAGATTTCATTAGCTTCCAACTTTATGCCGGTCTGCATGGTTTACCCAAACAAATGGAAAGAGCAAACTTTGACCAACCCTATTTTGTCACGGAGTGGGGGGCATTCGGCCACTGGGAAGTTGGCAAAACACGCTGGGGTGCGCCGGTTGAAAATACTAGCTCTGAAAAAGCCAGCAACTATGCTAAAAGCTATCTCAATGTTTTAAAACCTTTTGCAGACAAAGCTATTGGCAATTACGTTTTTTTATGGGGACAAAAACAGGAAAAAACACCCACGTGGTATGGCATGTACCTCGACAGCGGTGAAAGAACCGAAGCTGTCGATATTATGCATTTTATTTGGAACGGTAATTGGCCGAGTAATCGCGCTCCTAGAGTGAGCCCTATTAGCCTTAATAACAAAACAGCTTTTGACAACGTTAAACTCTGGCACGGCAAACAATATAAAGCGAAACTGAATGTCGTTGACCCCGATAACGACGCA
>JBNMPW010000131.1:0-8905 GCA_051277205.1 Oceanicoccus sp.
TTGCTGCAACGCCATTGAACTGTTCATCCACTGAAAAAGTAAATAAGCTCAACCAGCGCGAAAAGTCATCCGGACGCAGCCGCTGCTGGTCATTGAGTGCGCGGTGAATATTCATGGTATGGCGATTATAGTCTTTCGAGCCAAGTAATAACTTTTCCCAATAACTACAAATCAATGGCAAGTGTTTAGGTAGGTCGACTGCCGCTACGCTAATAAACAACGGCGCTAGCAGGTCGTCTTTTAATAAGCGCTGATAAAAAGCGCCTACTAATTGGGCAATCGCCTGCGGATTATCGAGATCGGGTTTAACGGGCATAGAAGGCTTTATGAACTAACGTCTAGGGGGTGATTTGGCCGCTTTCCGTGGCTTTTTGTCTTCTCTCTTTTTCGCCGACTTAGAGCCCTGATTTTTAATTCGTACCTTTCGCTCTTGCTGGCGTTGAGTTAAGTTTTTGCCTTTGTCAGCGTAGGGGTTATCGTTACCCTTAAATTCTATGCGTACCGGCGTGCCAACTAATTCTAGTTCACGGCGAAAAGTTTTTTCTAAGTAGCGACGATAACTATCGGGTACTTTAGTGGTTTGATTACCGTGAATAACGATAATCGGCGGATTAGAACCACCAGCATGGGCATATCGTAATTTAATTCGACGACCGTTAATCATCGGCGGCGCGTGGTCAAAAATAGCACCTTCGAGAATCAGCGTAAGCTTGCGGGTTTGCAGCTTGTCCATGGACGAACTATAAGCGCTGTCAATTGACTCGTATAAATGACCAACACCGGTGCCATGCAAAGCTGAAATAAAATGTATTTCGGCAAAATCAATAAACTGTAAACGGCGCTCTAACTCTCGCTTCACCCAGTTTTTATGATCGGCATCGAGTCCATCCCATTTATTTAACGCAATCACTATGGCGCGACCGGCCTCTATGGCCTGCCCCAACAAATGCAGATCTTGATCTACCAAACCTTCGGACGCATCCATCACCAACACCACAACATTAGCGTCATCAATCGCTTTGAGTGCTTTTACAATGGAGAACTTTTCAACGGTTTCGCGAACATTTTTACGTCGTCGTACACCGGCCGTATCGATTAATGTATAGGCTTCACCTTCGCGCTCATAATCGATGTATATGCTGTCACGGGTAGTGCCGGGCTGATCATAGACAACCACTCTCTCTTCGCCTAAGAGGCGGTTGACCAAAGTAGATTTACCGACATTAGGGCGACCAACAATTGCAATTTTAGTACCGCGCGCCTGCTCAGCAGCCTCATCAATTTCTGGCTCGGGAAACAGCTCCAACATATCGTCAATCAGCTGTTTAACACCGCCACCATGGGTGGCCGTCATCGGATATAAATGTTTGATGCCTAACTGATAAAAATCAGCCATCGCCACATTGGGATCGACGCCGTCAATTTTATTGGCGATATAAAACACTGGTTTGGAAGACTGGCGTAGTTTATTGGCCAATACGTCATCGCCAGAGGTTAAACCGGCCCGCGCATCACAAAGAAAAAATACAGCATCGGCTTCATCAACCGCCTGCATTGATTGCTGGGCCATAGCGGCATCAATACCCTCTTCTTCACCGGTTATACCACCGGTGTCGATGACGATAAAATGGCGACCATCGACCCGCGCCTGACCGTATTTACGATCGCGAGTTAGGCCTGGCAAATTAGCCACGAGTGCATCACGAGTTTTGGTCAGGCGATTGAACAACGTGGACTTACCAACATTGGGTCTGCCAACTAATGCAATGACTGGAACCATAGATAAAACCGATTTAAAAAGAGAAAGGGCTGGTTGTTAAAACCAGCCGGAAGATTTTTCTTCTAGCTTATACGTAGCGAGTTTACCGCCATTACTGTAAACCAGTAACATATCGCCAACGGTTTGCAGGTCAATCTGGATACCGTCCGAATCAACCCGAGTACGCGCTGCCATGTGGCCGTCTACCTGCGACAAGGCATGTAGATAACCTTCAACATCACCGACTACCACATAGCTGTTCAATGTTGCCGACCCAGTCAACTTACGCCGTGCCAATACCGTTTGCGCCCAGCGCGCTCCGCGACCACTCTTTTCAAAAGCGGTGACACTGCCGTCTTCACCGGAGACATAGATATTACCAAAGCCCTGCGACATACCCGTATAGCTGGATGCATCATTGGACCAAAGACGACGACCTGATGCGGGGTCAATAGCAATAATTTTACCCTGGTAACTGACCGCATAAATCACACCGCTATCTTCAAGCATGACACCATCAATATCAATAATACGCTGAATTTCTGAATCACCTTTGGCGACTGCTACTCGAGTATTCCAGCGTACCGAACCGGTTGCTAAATCAAAGCTTATTACCCGGCCGTTGGCAAAACCCGCCATCACAGAGTCGCGAAAAATTAAGGGGCGACTGGTGCCACGCAATGTTAACAACGGGAGATTGTTACGAAATGACCAAACTCGTTCGCCATCACTGGCTTTCAGCGCCAATAACTGTCCGTCAAAAGTCTGTACGATAACTAAATCATCAGCAACTTGTGGAGCGGCTAATACTTCGCCTCCAACATCAACTGTCCATAAAGACTCGCCGTTGCTTTTATCTAAGGCCACCACTTCACCAGCAGCAGTACCCAGCAATAACAGATTTTCACCAACGCCAACGCCACCCACCAACAAACGCTCAACTTCCGCGTCCCATAAGCTATCGCCATCGGCTAGGTTGATCGCCTCAACCGTACCGTCCGCTGAAGCGACATAAATAATATCGCCATCTACTATTGGGTTCATGCTATTAAAAATACCGCCCTGGCCATCACCAATAGAAGTACTCCACACTTTATTGAAGGTGCGCTCTGCCTCGAAATCGATCAATTCCGCAGGGCCTTGTTCTTCCTCATCATCGAAAGAACTACAGGCAACCATAGTGGCTGCTATCAGCAATAATAATAAGGCTCTCGTCATAATTGACATCGCTTAGCTTTCCTCTTCGCTGCTGGGTTGTTCTGTTTCAGCTTGCTCTTTTTCAGTACCGACTGCGGGTGTGGATGTCGGAGTGGAAGTAGGCGCTGTAGTTAGTGGCACGGGTGTGGCCACCAGCAACTCGCTTTTCAACTGCTGGCGCTTAATTTCTAAGATCGGGTTAGTTAACGGCGCAACGCCTTGTTGATTAAGGTCGGTTGCTTTTTGATACGCCAATTCAGCGGCGGCTTTATCGCCCTGCGCTAGATATATATCGCCGCGTAATTCTTCATAAGCAGAAGCATAAGCGAGCGTATCGCCAGTCAATACTTGCAAGGCTTGATCATGTTCGCCCTGCGCATGGAGCACCCTGGCTAAACGAAGGCGAGTCTGGATCATTAGCTCGTCGGTGGTACCGCCATCAATAACCCAGCGCAGCTCCTGCTCAGCGGTGACCAGATCATCGGCTTCAACAGCAAAACGGGCTTTGTACAATGCGGCAAAATCCGCATAGGTTGAAGAGGGATAATCCTTTTTAAGCGTTTCGGCCAAGTGATTGGCTGTCGCTACTTGCTGCTCTGAGGCACCGCCATTATTACCGGCAGCCGCAGCCAGTAGATTTTGGTAGACAGCCGATGCGCCGTGCATGTCAGTTTCTTGCTTTTCTTGCCAGCCCTGCCAACCGAATACAGCAGCTACCGCTAAAGCAATCGACAGTAGCGTCGATTTGCCGTTCTCATTCCACCACCTTTTTAATGCTTCAACTTGTTCGTCGTCAGTATAATTTTCCGCCATGACTTGCTCTCTACACTCTTGCTTTTATTGATTAAAAACCGGCCCTTGGCCGGTCAATATTGATCGCTATATTCACTTAACTAAAAAAACAGCCTATTCGCCAGCCAACAGTTTAACGATATCGCTGTGACTGACCACCTGCTGCTCTTGTTCAGCGCGCAGCCATTTTACATTAACTACACCCTGCTCTGCCTCATTATCTCCCATAATTATGGCAATCGCAGCGCCACTTTTATCGGCTTTCTTAAATTGGCTCTTAAAACTACCGCCACCACAGTGTAATTGCAGCTTCAATGCCGGTATTTGCTGACGAATTTGCTCAGCCAAGGTAAATGCCGATAATTCGGCCTGCTCACCAGCCACCACAAAATAGACATCAGGAGCGGCTGATATTTCAGCAGGGACTTTGTCCAACGCCTCCAACAATAGGCACAAACGTTCAATACCCATGGCAAAACCAACCGCCGGTACTGGCTTGCCGCCTAGCTGCTCAACCAAACCATCATAGCGACCACCGGCACAGACTGTACCCTGTGCCCCCAATTTGTCAGTTACCCACTCAAATACGGTTTTGCTGTAGTAATCCAGGCCACGCACTAAGCGAGGGTTGAGGCGGTAACTAACACCCGCTGCGTCCAGTAATTGCTGTAAGCGCTCAAAATGTATGCGCGACTCATCATCGAGAAAATCCATTAGCGAAGGTGCATCGTCTAACAGCGCCTGGGTTTGCAGGTTTTTACTGTCGAGAATCCGCAAAGGGTTACTCTCCATACGGCGCTGACTGTCTTCATCGAGCTGGTCGAAAAACTGGGTGAGATAAGTCACCAACGCTTGTCGATAGTTGGCCCGCGCCTCAAGGCTGCCGATGCTGTTTAGCTCCAGCTCGACATGCTCGTGGATACCCAACTGCTGCCAAAGGTTGGCAGTGATTAAAATCATTTCAGCGTCGATATCAGCGCTGGCGACACCAAAGCTTTCAACACCTATTTGATGAAACTGACGCAGGCGACCTTTTTGTGGACGCTCATAGCGAAACATCGGACCGTGATACCACAGCCGCTGTACTTGTTGATTGTCTAGTAGACCGCTTTGCAAACAAGCACGCACACAGCTCGCAGTACCCTCGGGACGCAAAGTGAGACTGTCGTCATTGCGGTCCTTAAAGGTGTACATTTCTTTTTCAACAATATCGGTCACCTCACCAATCGAGCGCTTAAATAATTCTGTTTGCTCGAGAATAGGAAAGCGAATCTCTTTATAGGCATAACGAGACAACAGCTGACTAACAGTGCTCTCGAGGTATTGCCAAAGGGGAGACGACTCTGGCAGCAAATCGTTCATGCCGCGAATGGATTGTATTTTTACCAATGTCTTGCCCGTTTACTTTATATTGATGACGCGGTCTTTAGTAAATATGTATAAATGAATAACTTAACGCTAAGATTGCTTGGCAATCAAATCTTGTTCAGCTTGCTGCTTTACTGCAATTTTATCACGAATCATAGTTTCCAAATGATCCACTAAGTTTTCTTTTTCGACTTTATGATCTTTTTTACCATCGACATAAATCAAATGATTGGGTGTACCACCTGTCAAACCGATTTCCGCCTCTTTCGCCTCGCCGGGACCATTTACAATGCAGCCGATCACCGCCACATCTAAGGGCGTGATAACATCTTCCAAACGGCTTTCCAACTCATTCATGGTGGCGACAACATCAAAGTTCTGACGCGAGCAACTTGGGCAAGCGATAAAGTTAATACCTTTACTGCGTAGCTTTAGACTTTTTAAGATCTCATAGCCAACTTTGACTTCTTCCACTGGGTCCGCCGCCAACGAGATACGAATAGTATCACCGATACCATCCATCAACAGCATACCCAAGCCGACCGAAGACTTAACGGTACCGCCGCGTAAACCACCTGCCTCAGTTATACCCAAGTGCAAGGGCTGGTCTATTTGCTGGGAAATTTTACGGTATGCAGCCACCGCCATAAATACATCGGAAGCTTTTACGCTCAGCTTAAAATTATGAAAGTCGAGGCTATCGAGAATATCGACATGTCGCATTGCCGATTCAACCAAGGCATCGGGAGTAGGCTCTCCATATTTACGCTGCAGCTCTTTTTCCAAGGAGCCGGCGTTAACACCAATACGCAACGGAATGTTTTTATCACGCGCCGAATCAATCACTGCCCGCACTTTGTCATCGCGACCAATATTGCCTGGATTAATACGCAAACAATCAACACCGTATTCGGCCACCTTCAACGCAATTTTGTAGTCGAAATGAATATCAGCCACCAGCGGCACCGATACTTGCTGGCGGATAAGTTTGAAGGCTTCTGCTGCTTCCATGGTCGGTACTGAGACCCTTACAATGTCGGCACAAGCATCTTCTAATCGCTTAATCTGGGCAACAGTCGCCGCCACATCACAGGTATCGGTGTTGGTCATACTCTGCACAGAAATCGGCGCATCTCCGCCCACAGCAACATCGCCGACCATAATCTGCCGAGTTTTTCTGCGCTTAATGGGAGATTCCATCTGCATTAACAACATGCCTCTACTTAAAAATATATGACGATGACAAACTACAAAAACGCCCTGTAAGGAGCGCTACATATTTTAATTACAAACGACCAAGAACAAAACGGGAGGAATTTTTACCGTCATCCTTAGTAATCGTAATTGGCTCGCCGTTGTATACCAAACTAACACTGGATGCATCACCTAGTAAGATAGCAAACGGTGGCTGACCAGTGAGGCGCAACGAACCTTCGGCACGCTTCAGGTCTGCAAAAAGTACTTTATCGTTACTGTCGGTAACTTTTACCCAGCAATCACCACTGAAACTAAAGCTTAAATTGCCCTGAGCAATAATGACAGGCGTCGCTAAGGACTCAGTTGGCTGTTCAATACGGAGCTCTGGTGTCACGACTGACGTCACTTCTATGCCGGCCTCTGCAACTTCCACAGAAGACTGGTCGATGATTGGTAGCGAGAATGATTGTTGATTAATAGCATCCGACACATTTTCAGCAACAACGATTTGCGGCGATAACTCTACCTGACGACCATCAACTTCGACTTTCGCTGGCACCGCCGCAGCAAGTTCCCCTTCGCTGGTTGATTGCCCCCCCCACCAAAGCGCTACAACAATTAACAACGTAGCCGCTAAGCACCAGTACTGAAGACTACGGCCTTTAGCCGGGCGCTGAATGGAACCTGCTCTGCGTTTTGAAGGCTGCTCTTGCTGTACAGGCGTGGGGCAGATTTCTAAATACGCGGCTAGTAGCGGCTTAAAATCGAGTCCTAACAAGGACGCATAGCTTTTTATATAACCACGACAAAAAATATCCGCACTGAAGTGCTGATAATCATCCGACTCTAGCGCTGCTACCTGCCGAGGTAACAAATGTAACTTATCAGCTACTTCACGCTGACTCAGACCAGCATGCTCACGGGCCTGACGCAATGCGTTGCCGGGGCTCTCCGCTAACAGTTCATCAATCATTACTGCAACAGCTTCAGTCATCGCCATATACTTCTTTGTACATCAAATATTGTTTCGAACTGGGATAGATGTTTTTCAGCGCCAGGGCAAAACTAGATAGCGCATCGCGGTTATCAAATTTAGCGGCCAAACGAATACCCAACCATAGGGCTGCAGCGGGCTGCTGTTTTACCTGCGAACGGTAACCATCATAGAACTGCTGCGACTGCGGATAATCACCCATCTGGTAATACACATCCGCCAATTGATACATCAAGGCGAAATTACGACGATCCATTAAAAATGCGCGCCGAAAGGCAGCTTCGGATTTTTCGAGTTGCTCGAGCTGAAGATAGGCTCTACCCAAGTTCACATAAGCCGAAGTACGATTGACATAAAGGGTATCGGCAACCACCAACTCCAACTCATCCGCCGCTTTCTTATAACGTTTCTGTTGGTATAAAAACGCCGCATAGTTATTTCTAACCCGAGAAAGCTTGCTGTCCAAGCGAATTGATTTTTTGTAGTTCTCTTCCGCTAATTCAAATTCGCCGGTGTTTTGAAAAACCAGCGCCAAGGCTTCATATACTTCAGCAGAAGAGTCATCGTTTTCCAAAGCGATTTTCAAATGCCGTTTAGCCGCATCCCAATTACCGCTGCGAATATAAGAGCGCGCCAATTGTACTGAATACTCCAGTGCTTTCTGCTCATCGGCCTTGGTACCGACGCCGCCGCGCTCAGTGGTGACACAGGCTGCTAAAATAAACACCGGTAACAACAGCATCAACTGACGGATCACTGCCAATAGAGATGTATTTGATAAATATGCCATTAATCGTTTTTCCTTTGTTTATCCCAGCGAGCGACTTTCAATCAATTGGGCTTATCAGCATTATCCTGCCGCTACATTAACGAACATTTAAAACCTGTGTTTCATTATAGTTCGCCTTGTGACGTTCGCTTCGTTTAGTACGATCAGCCACCTGCCCTACCAATTGACCACAAGCAGCATCGATATCATCGCCCCGGGTACTGCGAACGGTGGTGATAAAACCTGCATCGCAGACGATTTGCCAAAAGCGGTTGACCACGGTTTTGCTGGGACGTCGGTAATCTGACAAATCGAAAGGGTTAAACGGAATCAAATTGATTTTACAGGGAAAGTCTTTTAGCAGGCGCGCTAATTCATGGGCCTGCTCGGCACTGTCATTAACACCGGCGATCAAGGTGTACTCTACCGTGGTAACGCGATGAGTATCGGTCTGCTTCTCCCAATATCGCTCACAAGCAGCTAGCAACTCGGCAATTGGATAGCGACGGTTAATCGGCACCAATTCATTACGAAGCTTATCGTTGGCAGCATGTAATGAAATCGCCAATGACACCTCGCTAACATCACCTAAACGATCCAATGCCGGCACGACACCAGAGGTACTTAGGGTCACGCGACGCTTGGAGATACCATAGCCGAAGTCATCAAGCATGATATCCATGGCAGCCACTACGCTGTCAAAATTTAACAGCGGTTCGCCCATACCCATCATCACCACATTGGTAACAATACGTTTATTGGTGGAGGGGAAACCATCATATGATTTAATCGCCAACCAGACTTGACCAATGATTTCAGCGGCGGTTAG
>JBNMPW010000132.1:0-8685 GCA_051277205.1 Oceanicoccus sp.
ACCCGTTCCATTGCCTTTTCAAAAAACGGCGCTGTTTCCGTGGCATTAATAATGCGGGCTTTATTAGTGCTAATAGCCTTTAATAACTGTGCGCTAGAGGCCTGAGCCACTTGTATACCCATGCGGTTTACGAACATAAATTGGCCCGTTTTGTCATTGCTCCATGCCAATTTAACTCGCTTTGGGTTATCGGTTTTGGCATCAAACTCAAACCATGTGCCAGGCTGTGTTTGTCTTAGCTGTTGCATAATGGGGTCGCTGTTGTCAGCTTGCGGTTTGGTGGCTGAAATTTTAACGTCATCGATGGCTTGAGCGACGGGGACTTTAACTAAGCTGGTATCTGTTGCCGTGTTTTTAGTCTGTTGCAACAGCGCATTGAGCAGCCGTTTCGCTTGATTGCTGTCATAGCCGACGGTATCAAAGCCTGCTAATAGTACATCCGGTAATGATTGCTTTAATTCTTGCAGTCGCTTTTTGGCATGCCAATCATCTTCTCTGTGGGGTTGGCTGAACCACAACACATCATCGACGGCTTGCGCCGCATCTCGCCATTGATCGCTGCCTGAACCAAAGCGCAGCAGGTTGAAGGCGAGAAAATTGGCCCAAGGTTCAAATAGTAGTGTGCTAACTGTCGGCGCTAAGGTCAATCCGTTACTTTTTTGTTGCAGATAAGCTTTAACTTTTAGCCGTATCTCCTGTAATTTGTTTTCACCTTCGGCGGCCTGTGTAGCCCGTTTTTCAAGTAGGCGTATACGGCGAGCGTGTTGGCGCAGGTATTGATTAAATTCAATGGCTAGCTCGGAAAACAATCGGATATCGTCATCAAAATCACTGAGTAGGCGGCGTACGATTTCTTTAATGCGCTCAAAAACCTCGTTTTTATGTTTGCTATGCGGGTCTACCCAGCGCTCACCAGCCGCCACCAAACTGTTGAGTAATTGCCGAGCAGGGTGATTCGGTTGATTAAAAAAATCTTTGTCGACTAAGGTGATTTTTAAAAAAGGGGTGTGCAAATAACTGAGTAAAGTTTTTACGGAATCGGCCAATTGTCCATCATTAAGCATGTATTCAAATAACAATCCCACTATTTCAATGCTGTTGTCGTCGATATTACCCTGTTTTTTTAATTGTTGTTCTGCCTCTAAACGTAACTTGACGGCGGCGGTGTTATCCATGTTCTGCAGTGCTTCATTGGCCTGCTGTTGCAATTGTTGGATACCGCTAATGATTTGTTCCACTGGTACGTTAAAAGTTGGCGCGCTGCGGGCACTATGGTCTTTAAGTTGCTGCTGAAGTAGACGAATAGCCTGTATTAGTTGTTGTTGTCGAGTCAGTGTTGCGGTACTTATCAGATTTTGAAGTTCATCGGGTAACTGGCTAGACAAATTATTTTCTGCGGGCATTTTTGAGCTGTCAGTCACGGATCTGTTGGCGACGGTGACCGGCGGGTTTTTCTCGATGTGATAGCTCAGGTGCGGGAGTACCTGTGCTTCAGAATAGTGCTTATTCAGCTGTTGATACAGCTGAATCGCTTTGCTCATAAACGTGGATTCGAAGACTTTGTAAATTAAAATGCGCGCATGATTATCTAATTGTAGCTCGCTGATAATTTGTTTTAGCGCTTCACCCAGCACGGCAGGTGCTATCGGGTTACCGCGGTCATTAATTTTATGGCCGCCATTGAGTACCGATAGGCGTTGGTTTAAAGCATACAGTTCTTCTGAGCATTTTGCGGTAATTTTGCGGCTAATATTACCAATAGCCAGCGATTCTTCTAGTTCATCATTATCGATCAAGCTGAGGGCTTGCACATCGTTCTCTGATTGTATTTTCCGAGTTGGATCGGCGCTATAGTCTGAAGCGGTGTTGCGATTTTTATGGAATTTTTTAAAGGCTTGTTGAATATGTTGCTGGTAATTGTGCTCAAGAGGTTGTTGGTTGAGCTTGAGTTCTTCGCGTGTTTGGAAGTAACGAGTTTGATTGGCGTTGCTGTCTGCTTTATTCGCCAAGTCGAATAAGTGCTGGTCGAGTTGTTGTAAATAGTCACCAAAGTTACTGCCAATCCATTGCTGCACAATGCTTTGGCTGGAACTCAGTATTTGTTCTCGTTGCAGGTGGCTGTGCAAAACGTTGTCACCCATGCGTTAGATATCCATATGGCTTGCAAACTTTTAGTTGATTATTGTGCGAAACTTACTCAAGTATAACGCAATCATCTATAACATCGGCAACTAGCAACGTAAAGTACTATGCCTTGTTTTGAGCTGCTCGGTGGTGCTTAGCTTAGGGCTTTAATGGATGTGGTTTAGTAACTGCCATCCAAGTCATTGCTCAGCACGCCATCGTATATGGCATTGCCCTTCATCACTTTTTTTTCATTAGCCCAGCCGATAAAGTCTTTGTTACGGCAGCTTTCGGAGCAGAATGGACGATTGGGGTTGTCACTATGCCATTTACTCAGTGCCTTACAGTTTGGGCAGGCGACCATTTTGGCGCTGGTCGTGTTGTCGCTGTTAGTTGTCATTTCTAATGTGCTCCGCCGCTAAACCTAGATAATATTGATGAATTTTATCTACTTTTTGTTCGAGTATATCTATGGTTTGCTTATTTTCTATCACGTCGTCGGCTTTGTCTAACCGTTGTTGGCGGCTAGCCTGACTGGCGATAATACGCTTTATCTGGGTAATGTCATTATTGTCGCGCTGGCTGGTTCTTGCGATTTGTTGGCTTTCGGGAATGTCGATGACCAGTATCCGATGGCAGAGTTTGTGTTGCTCGGTTTCTATTAATAGCGGTGATACAAAAATAACATAGGGGCTGGTAGCTGCTTGTAATTGCTGCTTAATCTCAGCGGCAATCAGCGGGTGCAGTAGTGCTTCTAACCATTGCTTTTGGCTTGGCTCGGCAAAAATGAGCTGTCTGAGTGCAGCGCGGTCTAAGTTGCCATCGGCCGTTAAAATATCATTACCAAAATGGCGGGCAATGCTTGCCAGCGCCGGTCGGCCCGGTTCAACTACCACCCGCGAAGCAATATCGGCATCAATAATATCAATGCCGAGTTGTTGGAACCTATCAGAAGCGGCGGTCTTACCACTGCCGATACCACCGGTTATACCTACCGTTAACATTGCTGTGTCCTGAATGTATGTTTTTCATTAGGTCATACAAATATATGACTATTGTATAAGGGGATATTTTAGCGTGAAAAATTGCAGGAGTAGAAATTATTTTATGCCAGCAAACTTTAAATAAGCCTCGAGGATAGGCTCTCCCCAAATCAAGGCAATCCAGCCTGCGGCAGCAAGATAAGGGCCAAATGGGATAGTAGTGTTGCGACCTTTGTTATTCATCACCAGCATGATTGTGCCAATAACGGCGCCAACCAATGATGACAGTAAAATAATGATTAGCAGGTACTTCCATCCCATCCATGCGCCGAGAGCGGCCAGCAATTTAAAATCGCCATAACCCATACCTTCTTTGCCGGTCAGCAGCTTGAATAACCAGAATACCGACCATAGACTGAGGTAGCCCGCTACAGCCCCCCAAAATGCCTCTTGTAACGGTACGAATAAGCCAAAGCTGTTGATCACCAAGCCTGCCCAAAGTAAGGGTAGGGTGATTTGGTCGGGCAGCAGTTTGTGGTCTGCATCAATCATGGTCAAGCTGATCAGGCACCAAGTAAAGGCAAGTGCTAACAGGGTTTCCACGCTGGCGCCAAAATGCCAAGCGATGATGCCTGAGAGGATGCCTGAGGCAACTTCAATGATTGGATAACGAATAGAGATTGGTGCTGAGCAATGCCCGCACTGGCCTTTTAACACTAGATAGCTAAGCAGCGGAATATTCTGCCAAGGTTTAACCGGATGCTGACAGTGAGGGCAATGGGAGTTAGGGTGCGATAGATTAAAGGTGCTTGTATCGTTGCTATCAACTGAGTCGCCGTTATCATCTAACTCAAGAATTAAGCGGCATTCCTGCTTCCATTCTCGCTCCATCATTAATGGCAGTCGGTAGATGACCACATTGAGGAAGCTGCCCACTATGAGGCCCAGCACAACGGCAATGGCGATGGTCATCGTCGGTGAGGTTTGTAAATAAGCGAGGATCATTGTCGATTAAACCACAGAACCCATCATAAAGATCGGTAGGTACATGGCGATCATTAAGCCGCCGACTATTACGCCCAGAAAGCTCATTATAAGAGGCTCAAGCAGCGCGGTTAGGCTGTCTACCGCATTATCAACCGCCTCTTCATAGTAAGTGGCGACTTTTTCTAGCATCTCGTCGAGGGCACCAGACTGTTCACCGATAGAGACCATTTGCAGGAGCATATTGGGGAATAGCTCGGTGTTGCGAATAGACGTAAATAATTGTTGGCCGGTTGTGACATCCTCACGGATGCGATAAATGGCATTAGAATAAACTTTATTACCGGCGGTGCCGGCCACGGCTTCAAGCGCATCAACCAGCGGTACACCGGCGGCAAAGGTGGTTGATAGGGTACGAGCAAAGCGGGCAATAATGGATTGATAAATAATATTGCCTACTACGGGTAGCTTCAGCGAGACTTTATCAACCCAGTAGGCGACTTTGGCCGAACGGGTACGAGCTTCTTTAAAAGCGAATACCGCGCCAATGACTATGAGCATTATAATTAACCACCAAGCCTGCACAAACTCAGAAAGGTTCATTACCATTTGAGTAAATGCGGGCAATTCGGCACCAAAACCTTGGAATGTGGTGGCAAAAGTCGGTACAACTTTCACTAACAAGATACCCGTTACTACGGCAGCAATCACTAAAATCGCGATGGGGTAGGTCAGCGCTTTTTTGATTTTTGCTTTCAATGCCTCGGTTTTTTCTTTGTAGGTGGCTATCCGCTCAAGCATGGTTTCTAAGGTACCAGATTGCTCACCGGAGGCCACTAAGTTGCAAAACAGGTCATCAAAATACTTGGGGTGTTTGGTAAGTGCGTTAGCAAAGCCAGAACCGGAGGCAACATCATTTTTGATGGTAGCAACCATCGCCGTCATCGCCGGGTTATCAAGCCCTTCGCCTACGATATCAAAACTTTGTACTAAGGGGACACCCGCTTTCATCATGGTGGCTAACTGCCGGCTAAAAATTGCAATATCGGCAGGTCTAATGGGCTTTCCACCCATCGAAAATAGCGGTTTAGACTTCTTTTTTACCGTTTTTGGAGCAATGCCTTGCTTACGCAGTTGTGCCTTGACGATTGCTTGGCTGGCGCCTGAAGTTTCGCCTTTAGTGGTGCGACCTTGACGGTCGACACCATTCCAAACATAAATATTACTTTTTGCTGCCGTTGCCATACTTTAATCCTTGGTGACTCTGTTCACTTCTTCTAGGCTAATAAGGCCCTGAGCCGCTTTTATGAGCGCCGATCGTCTTAAATCATTGAAGCCCTCTTTACGGGCTGCATCACTTATTTCTATGGAGTTTCCACCTTCCATTATAATCCGCGATATCTGATCTGTAATGCGAACCACTTCATAAATACCGACTCGGCCTTTACTTCCTTTGGAGCATTTTTCGCAACCGACAGGCTTCATAATAGTTGCTGTTTCAATATCCTCTTCCAAAAAGCCTGCTTCTAATAGGGTTTCTTTAGGTAAGTCGACCCGTTCTTTGCATTCGCCACATAATCTTCTGGCTAGTCGCTGGGCGATAATTAGGCTGACCGAGGTGGCGACGTTAAACGCGGGTACGCCCATATTCATCAGCCGGGTAATGGTTTCAGCGGCGCTGTTAGTGTGCAGCGTCGACATCACCATATGACCCGTTTGTGCTGCTTTTATTGCAATTTCGGCGGTTTCCAGATCACGAATCTCACCAACCATGATAACGTCAGGATCCTGCCGCAGGAATGAGCGCAGCGCCTCGGCGAAGGTCAGCCCAACTTTCGGGTTCACATGGCATTGGTTGATACCATCAAGATTGATCTCTACCGGATCTTCGGCTGTTGATATATTGCGCTCCGGCTCATTGAGGATGTTGAGACCGGTATAAAGTGACACGGTTTTACCGCTACCAGTAGGCCCCGTTACCAAAATCATACCCTGTGGCTGAAACAGAGTATCCATATACATGTCTTTTTGTGCAGGCTCGTAACCCAGTGCATCAATACCCATTTGGGCGCTGCTGGGGTCAAGGATTCGCAGTACCACTTTCTCACCAAATAGAGTGGGCAGAGTATTTACCCGAAAGTCGATGGCCCGAGTTTTTGAGAGCTTCATCTTAATACGACCATCCTGCGGCAGTCGTCGTTCTGAAATGTCCATCTGCGACATAACTTTCAGCCTGGCGGCTAGCCGGCCAGACAAACTCATCGGTGGCCGTGTTACTTCTTCTAAGATACCGTCCGTACGAAACCGTACTCTATAGCTTTTTTCATAGGGCTCAAAATGAATGTCGGAAGCGCCCATTTTAATGGCATCAATGAGCACTTTATTGACAAAGCGCACGATCGGCGTTTCGTCTATGTCACCGCTAGTGTCATTATCATCGTTCTTATCGGTGACAGCTTCTATATCAAGGTCTTCTAATCCATCTTCTAAATCATCAAAGCCGCCCAACGGTTCATCTTTTGATTCGATATAGCGACTAATGGCAACGCTTAGAGCTTTTTCATCAACCAATATTGCGTCGGTGTTAATACCAGTATGGAACTTGATCTCATCCAGCGCTCGCAGGTTGGTTGGGTCTGATACGGCGATAAACAGCCGGTTACCGCGGCGGTATAAAGGAAGGGTATGATGCTTTTGGATTAATTTGGTATCCACCAAGTCGGCGGGCGTCATATCCATATTGAAGGCTTTCATATCAAACAGCGGTGCGCCGAACTCATCAGAGGCCGCTTCAGCTATAGCGATACTATCGGCCATGTTATTGGCCACGATATGAGAGATAAAGGTCTGCTTCTCATTGGCCGCTTCTTGATGGGCCATCTGCGCACTTTCTTCTGTCAGTATGCCGTCTCTTACCAGTAGTCTGGCTAGACCGCTCAGCGCTATTATGCCGTTTGCATTCATTCTGGGGTTAATCCATGCCGCTTGTGTCAATTGTTATGACTTGATTGTAGTTTGTGACAGTTTTTGTCAGTTATGGCCAGATATTGCTTATTTACTGGTTTCTTATACTCCACCTACAAGGCTAATATAGTTTAAGAATTTTTCCACTTTATGCTTGTAATTACTTAATAATTAACTACTTTTTAAAAATGTCGACCCGGTCTCACAAAACTTGGCACACGTGTTGCTGAATACATTGCAAGATCGCTACGCAGCACCTACGCTGTTTAGGTCGAAAAGATAAACCGTCCTGCTGGGTGGCTAAGATTTCAAATTAAAAGTTCTGGAGAACTATTATGAAAAAAGTACAACAAGGTTTTACATTGATTGAATTAATGATCGTTATTGCGATTATCGGTATTTTGGCGGCGGTTGCTTTACCTGCTTATCAGGATTACGTGAAGCGTTCTAAATTAACAGAAGTTATGATCTTGGCGTCTAAAGATAAATTGTCTGCTTCTGAGTACTTTATGTCTGTTGGTACTTGGCCTGCTGATGCTGCTTCTGCAGGTATAAGTACTGAAGAATCACAAAGCGTTTATATTTCAGCGATTGAATTTGCTACTACTCCTTCTACAGCGACTATCACGTACACGTTGGAAGCTGCGATTTCAGATGGCGCGACCTTTGTGTTTGAAGGCACGGGTGGAGAGAATTCAGGAGTAAGTTGGACTTGTACTGGCGGTGATTTGGATTCAAAGTATCGTCCTGCTAACTGTCGCTAATTATTAGCGTAAATAGCTCGATTTAAAAAGGCCTTCATTTGAAGGCCTTTTTTGTGTTTCTTGGTATAAGGTATCTATGAAAACATCTCAACAGTTTCTTTACGGTTGCGCATTAATTGTACTGGTGTTTTTCTGCTGTTGGCTTTATTGGCCTGGTTTAAGAGGGATGTTTCTGCTTGATGATATCCAGCATTTAGCGTTGTTGAATATCCGCGGTGGTGTGACTAACTGGGATGCGTTTATTACTTTTGTGTTCGGCAACCATTCTGGGCCTTTGGGGCGCCCTGTCGCCATGCTCAGTTTTCTACTAAATGACCAATATTATCCTGGTGATATTGAGAGCTACCGTTATAGCAATGTGTTGTTTCATTGTTTATGCGGGGTATTGCTTTTTACTTTTGTCAGCGAACTCCTCAAAGCATTAAAAAAGAACGAACAAACGGCTTATGCAGCTGCCTTGCTGGTAACAGCGTGGTGGCTTTTAGCGCCATTCAATGTATCGACCACCTTATACGTCATTCAGCGGATGACCCAGTTGGCGACCTTGTTCTCGCTGGCTGGGCTGGTCTTTTATTTAAAGGGTCGCAGGGAGCTATTGGCTGATAATCCTGTAGCTGGCTGGCTTTGGCTGTTGGCAGGCTTGCTGGGCTTTGGTAGCTTGGCCGTATTGAGCAAAGAGAGCGGTGCCTTACTCTTTGTCTATGCCTTGGCATGTGAGCTGACTTTGCGCGCAGCAGCTAACGATCGGTTTAAGTTGAATGCGCTATATTATGTGTTGTTGATTCCATCGCTGCTGATTATTGCTTATCTGGCTTATAAAGGTATTGGTTCTGGGGGCTATCTTGAAAGAGATTTTAGCTTGTCCG
>JBNMPW010000133.1:0-8659 GCA_051277205.1 Oceanicoccus sp.
GGATAATTATTCGCTAGGGATAAGCATAATAAGCAGCTAGCAGGAAAATTCGTGAATGAAATTACGCTAGGTACCCCCATCTTCGCCGCGGTTGCTCTGCTGGCTTTTGTTGGCAGTTATATTGCTTTGTGCGTATTTCGGCCCGTCGCAGCAGTTCTGAAATTGCTGGACGTAGCTGGTGATTTGAAACACCACCAAGGTGCTGTGCCACTGGTTGGTGGGTTGGCCATCATGGCAGGCTATTTATTGGCGCTAAGCATCCACCCTGTTTTTATCACTGCAAACATTAGCTTTCTAGTTGCCAGCTCGATGCTGGTTATTATGGGGGCTCTGGATGATCGATTTATGCTCAGTCCGCTGTTGCGCTTGGTGGTTCAGGTGATTGTTGCTTTGATTGCTGTTTTTAGCGCAGGGTTGGTTGTTGAGACTATCGGCGCGCCCTTTTCGGCTGAGGCGTTCGAAATGGGTTGGTTCGAAATTCCGGTGGCGATACTGGTTATCGTCGGTGGAGTTAATGCTTGGAACATGATAGACGGTATCGATGGTCTCGCCTCGGTGTTGGCCTTTATTGCTTTGGCTTTCTTACTGGCTGTTTCCGGGCCGTCGACACCGGCCTTGCAGGCCAGTTTGTTAGCATTGATGTGCGGGATAGGCGCTTTTTTCTTATTTAACCTGCCGCTGCGCTACTTGCGTCTAAGTCGTACTTTTTTGGGTGATGCGGGCAGCATGTTTCTCGGGCTTGCTATCGTTTGGCATGCGTTGGCATTAAGTCAGGGTGAAGCCTCAGTCATGTCACCGATAACAGCACTGTGGTTTGTCGCGTTGCCGGTGTATGACGTTATTACGACAACTCTGCGTCGGGTCCTTAGTGGCGTGTCGCCGCTGGCAGGAGATAGGCAGCATCTTCACTACCTGTTGCAGGATTGCGGCCTGTCAACGCGGCAGGCATTAGCGATTTTATCGGCATTGGCCTTGTTCGGTGGTGCTGTCGGATTATTAAGTCATTTTTCCGGGGTTTCCGATGCCTGGGTATTTGCCTTGTTTGTGTTGTTTGGTACGGCATACTTTTTCGGTGTTCGACGCTTGTCAAAAGTCGTCAAGGATATAGCCGCTGCTCCCTTAAATACCTCGTCCGCGTGATCGACGCATGGGCGAGAGGATTGCGCCATCTTTAAAAAAGCCATTCAACTAAGACCGCAATATTCGGAGAAGTTATGAGTGCGTGTAACTCAGACTGGTTTGCAGTTTATACCAAGCCGCGGCAGGAACAGAGTGCGTTGCTGAACCTTGAGCGTCAGTCGTTTAAATGTTACTTGCCTATGGCGGATAGCTTAGATCAGCACAGTAATGCGCGGGGCAAGGCGCGGCATGAGCCACTGTTTCCTCGCTACTTGTTTTTATACGCGGACCCAGAGGTTCAGAGTTTAGGGCCGGTACGCTCGACCCGAGGTGTAACTGGTTTGGTTCGTGCAGGTGTTGAGTTAATTAAGATTCCTGAGTCTATTATTGCAGGGCTTAAGGTCCGAATGCATCCTGCAACTGGCTTAATACCCATTGATTCAGTGGCGTTAAACCATGGCGATAAAGTGCGTGTATGCGACGGACCTTTCGCTGATCTACAGGGTGTCTTTAGGGAACATCAAGGTTTAAGACGGTCACTTTTGCTGCTTGAAGTTCTTGGCCGGAAGGCTACAGTTAACATCGCCTCAACGTTGTTACAGCGGGTCAACTGAGGGCTTTCTCTCAGCAAATATTTATACGGCGTTTATATGTGCTGTAGGGCGGTAGCGTGTCTGAAAGGCTTTTTCTACAGTGAAATATTGAAAGCGTGAGGCTTGATCGAATGAAGTCGATGCGCTGTAAAAATACGTAAAGGCAGCGCAAGCGTAAAATCAACCATAAAAAACTGTTGCTGGTGATTTATTAAAGCCATTCAATGAGGTCTATACTGAATGAAAATTTCGGTGATAACTGTATGTTTCAATGCGGCTGAGACCATAGCCGATACAATCGAATCCATTCGATGCCAAAGTTATGCTGACATTGAATATATCATAGTAGATGGTGGCTCAACGGATGAAACGCTTTCGATAATTGAGCAAAATAGTGATGTGGTTTCCTTGCTACTAACGGGTCCCGACGACGGGATGTACCATGCAGCTAATAAGGGGATTAGCGCTGCTTCAGGTGATATTATAGGCATGCTTAACGCCGATGATTTTTATGCGGATAAAGATGTACTGAAGGATGTTGCCGCATCGATAACTGCAGGCAGTGATGCGGTTTATGGTGATCTACATTATGTAGATCGGGATAACCCGCAAAAAATCACGCGAAACTGGATTTCAGGGCCTTATGATAGAGAGTCTTTCCGTTTTGGGTGGATGCCGCCACACCCAACATTTTTCATTCGCAAGAAGGCTTACGATAGCTACGGCTTATTTGTATTAGATTTTGAATCAGCCGCTGATTACGAACTGATGCTTCGTATGTTGTATAAACACTCACTTAAGCCGAGTTATATAAATCGCGTGTTGGTTAAGATGCGTGTAGGTGGCAAGAGTAATGTGTCTTTTGCAAACAGAGTCAGGGCTAATAAAGAAGATAGGAAAGCCTGGGAGATTAATGAGCTCAAGGCAGATTGGTATACGCTGTACCTCAAACCGTTGTCTAAACTAAAGCAGTTTGTGAATAGAAATCAAAGCGGAACACATCCTTAATGTAGATAGGGCATTGAATAATACCCTGCAGTGTTATTTTAATACCGTTATTAGTAAATGAAACCTAGCAGCAGGTTATGAATCTGGTTGTGAATATTTATAGGTGCGTCCATATATATGAAAGAAAAAAATGTTTTAGCGATAATACCCGCACGCGGTGGGTCAAAAGGAATTCCTGGGAAAAATATTAGGGATTTCGTTGGTAAGCCCTTGATTGTTCATTCTATTGAAACATCACTGGAGTGCTCGCTTGTTAATAGAACCATTGTATCAACTGATGATGATGCTATTGCCGGTGTTGCGAGAGAGCATGGGGCTGAAGTAATCAAAAGACCCAAAGAATTAGCCGCAGATACCTCATTGGTAATCGATGCAATTAGGTACACTGTTCGTAAAGTTGAGGAAGAGGGGGAGGACGTTGACATTGTTATCCTTCTCGAGCCTACTTCACCTTTCAGAAGGCCGGAGGATCTTGAAAAGTGCATACAAGTTTTGCTGGATGATAAGGCTGATAGCGCAGGAACATTTACAAATTCAGATATATCTCCGAATAGGCTCTGGAGAGTCTCAGGCGATGTTGTTGAGCCATATATTGACGGTGCTGTACCCTGGTTGCCGAGACAAAAACAACCCAAGGCATTTGAGTTGACCGGCCAGATCTATGCACTTAGCAAAAAAATACTTTTTGAAGATGAAGAGTCGATCTCAACGTTGTCGGGTAGGATATTCCCTGTTATTACACCTAGGGAAACAGCGCTAGATATAGATACAGAACTTGATTTCATGGTGGCTGAAAAAGTCATGGAGCATTTTCAAAACAAAGATAATAAACAATAGGGAAGTATCAGTGGCAAATAATACGCAATCACTACAAGGGCTATTTAGCCTACAAAATAAGACTGTGTTCATCACCGGCGGAGCTGGTCACTTAGGAACAGCAATGTGTGAAGCGCTTGCTGAGCTCGGTGCAAACATAGTCATCGGGTCGAGAGATAAAGAAAAAACCAACTCAATAGCAAAAGCGCTGAGTGAAAAGTTCGGTGTACAGGTATCCGGAGTGCAGCTTGATATAACGAATTTAGAAAGTATAGATGACGCTTTATCGGTTATCGAAGAAAAGCATGGCGGGCTAGATATTCTGATTAATAACGCGTGGTCTGGTAAAAAGAACACGTTTGAATCAATTAGTATGGATGATTGGAAGTACGACATTGATGTTTGTCTCAATGGCGTATTTTATACCATCAAAAAGGCATCTCCTTACCTTAAGAAGACAAAGGGCGTTATCGTAAATATAGCTTCTATGTATGGTCATGTGGCGCCAGATTACAAAATGTATGTGGGTACAGAGCACGCAAATCCACCGAGTTATGGTGCTGCAAAAGCAGGTGTAATTCAGCTTACCAAATACTTGGCCAGCTTTTTAGCACCTGAAGGTATTCGGGTGAATGCGATTAGCCCTGGCCCCTTTCCGTTTGGCGGCATACTGGAGAATAAAGAGTTCATAGGTACCTTAGAATCCAAAACAATGCTTAACCGAATAGGAAACCCTGACGACCTGAAAGGCGTCATTGCGCTATTGTGTTCTGATGCATCAGGATATATAACAGGCCAGAACATCTGCGTCGATGGAGGTTGGACCGCATGGTAGGCCCAATCAAACTTGGTATAATTGGAATCAACGAAGGGAACGGCCATCCGTTCTCATTTTCGGCCATAATCAACGGCTTTGATGAAGAAGGCATGAAAAACTCGGGATGGGATGTTATATACGACTACATTAAAATCCGGGACTCATCTGAATTTGGTTTTGATAATGTTCAGGTAACCCATGCGTGGACGCAGGACCCCATGCAAACAAAAAAACTAGCAAAAGCCTCTAATATCCCCAACATAGTCGTAGATATAGATGACATGCTAGACGCAGTCGACGGTGTGCTAATCGCAAGAGATGATTATGAAACACATTATCCATTGGCAAAGGCCTTTCTAGAAAAAGGTAAGTTCGTGTTCATCGATAAGCCGCTTAGCCTAGAAATAGAAGAATTAAAATTTTTCAAAAAATACCTCGAAAACGGCAAACTCATGTCCTGCGCTGGTGCCAGATACGCAAGAGAGCTTGATGAGATTAGAGGCAATATAGATAGCTTTGGTGACATTAAGCTAATACGGGGCGCGGTTGTAAATAGCCTAGAGAAATACGGAATCCATATGCTCGATGGAATATTTAGTGTTACCGGGTTTCATGCCAAGAGCGTATCTTGTTACCAGGCAAAACACACGTCAATGATGATCAAAAATACAGACAACTCCTTAATATATATAGATGCCTTAGGGGATTGCTCAAAAACCTTACAATTTGATTTCTGGAGTGATAAAAAAAGGTTCCACGCTGAAACCAATGATAATTTCACTATGTTCCGGCGATTGCTTGCTGATTTTATAGAAATGGTCAGGACAGAAAAACCAGTAATTGATCCTGAGCTTGTTATTAATTCAATGAAAGTTCTGATTGCCGCAAATATTTCCAGAAAAGAAAACAGAGAAGTTGAAATAAATGAAATTACAATCTGATTTAAACGATAAAGTCATCATCATAACCGGCGGTGCAGGCTTAATCGGAAAAGGCTTTGTTAAAGCCGTGGCTGCATGTGGTGCAACAGCTATTATTGCAGACCTCGACGAGGTTTCAGGCAATAAAGTGAAGGATGAGCTTTCATTAGAGTTAGCTACAGATAAAATTGAATTCCTGAAGGTGGATATTACATCCAAGGAATCAGTGCGAAACATGATTGATGCAATAATCAATAAACACCAAGTAATTGACGCATTGGTCAACAATGCATATCCTCGAAATAAAAATTATGGACGAAAGTTTGAGGATGTTACCTATGAAGATTTTTGTGAGAATGTAAACCTGCACCTAGGTGGATATTTTTTGATGTCTCAGGAAGTGTCCAGAATTATGGTTAAGCAGAAGAGCGGTGTGATCGTTAATATTGCGTCGATTTATGGTTTCATGGCGCCAAGATTTGAACTATATGAAGACGGGAGCTTCACAAGCCCGGTAGAATACTCTGCGATAAAAGGCGCTTTGTTAACGTTGACAAAGTATCTCGCTTCATATTTAGGTAAGCATGACATAAGGGTGAACGCCATATCTCCTGGGGGTGTTTATAATAACCAGTCAGAACATTTTGTGACGCAATATACTAACAAAACAGTTATCGGTAACAGGATGGCAGATATAGAAGACCTGACTGGTGCCCTGGTATTTTTATTAAGTGATGCCTCAATGTATATCACTGGCCAAAATATTGTGGTCGATGGTGGTTGGAGTATTTAAAGATACTTTAAAGCTTTTAAATTTTGGAAAAAATACGATGAAAAATAAAATAGCTAAAATGTTATGTGATTTGGGTGTTTGTGATGAAAACGCTATTGAATCCTATTATCCGAGAGTAAGGGATAGAGAAGATATCTCTATTATGAGGTGTAAAAAATCAGGTGTGATTTTTACATCAACTACGGAGCACATGGATATATCGCATTATAATGAAAAAGTGGAATTTCCGCATTACTGGAAAGAAGAGAGTAGAGAAAAGGCATTAATCGATTCTTCTGAAGATGATACTCGCAGAAAAAACCAGTTCCTTCCTGTAATCAGTAATAAAAAATGGATGGATGTTGGCACAGGAGCGGGTGGTATTTTAGACTTACTTGAGCCCGTTGCAGAACGAGCTGTTGCAGTAGAGCCTCAACAAAGAGCATTAGACTCCCTAAAGAAAGAAAACTACGAAGCATATGGTGATATTTCAGATGTGCCCTATGATGATTTCGATGTGATTACGCTGTTTCATGTGTTCGAGCACCTTACAGAGCCACTGGATTTGCTGAAAGTCGCTTATGAAAAACTAAAAGTGGGTGGAAAGTTGATTATTGAAGTTCCGCATGCCAATGATTTCTTATTCTCATTTCTTGATCTTGAAGAATTTAAGAAGTTCACATTTTGGAGTGAGCATTTGGTATTACATAACCGATACTCATTAAATGCAATCTTGGAAGAAGTTAATTTTAAGAATACCGTGATTAGTGGTTTTCAGCGATACAACTTAGCCAATCACTTGCATTGGCTAAAAGAAAAAAAACCTAGCGGGCATATTAACTGGAGTATGTTGTCGACTGATCAATTGGATTCTGAGTACTCAAATATGCTTGAAAGAATTGATAAAACGGATACTTTAATCGCTATCGCCGTAAAGTAAATGCTCTGTCATATATCAAAGGCACAACGGCAAAAATTTTTCAGTGTGCCATCAGAATTACAGGATCAGATAATCATCGCCTTGTTAAGTTTCCAGCAATGACATCACATCGCCAAGTATTTCGGTCCAGCGCTATTATTGGCGGCTCTTCCGTTATCAATATGCTCATCGGCATCGTCAAGGTCAAAGTGTTGGCCGTGCTGCTTGGTCCTGTGGGTATCGGTCTTATGGGGTTGTACCTGAATGTTATGAGTATTGCCTCCACGCTTGCCGGCTGCGGGATGGCTAGCAGTGGTGTAAGGCAAGTGGCATCCTCTGCTGACGACGCAGAAACATTGGCTGTCGTCCGGCGTGCCCTTTGGTTGGGAAGCCTGATTTTGGGAGTCGCTGGCATGGCGATTCTCTGGCTATTGGGTGAGCAAATTGCACAATGGGTGTTTGGCGACAGGGTCCACGCGAGCGAAGTGGGCTGGTTGGGTGTAGGGCTATTATTCACTCTGATAGCTGGGTCGCAAACAGCTCTGCTGCAGGGTATGCGGCTAATTACTGACCTGGCATGGGTCAGTATTCTCAGCGCACTCGTAGCTGCTCTGGTCGGAGTTTTTGCGGTTTACCTACTGGGCAAGGAGGGTGTGCTCTGGTTTGTATTGACCGCGCCGGCAGCCAACTTTTTAGTGGTGACCTACTATACGGCTCGCCTTCCACAGCCGACCTTAGCCTATAATTTGACGGCGATTAAACAGCAGTGGTTGGCCCTTCTGAAACTGGGCATACCGCTCATGGCTGCTGGTTTGATTATGTTGGTCACTCAACTTGCCGTGCGCTCTATTGTTCTGCGCGAGCTCGGGCTGGATGCCAGCGGATATTTCCAGGCGTCATGGGCTATTTCATTTACTTATATTGGGTTTGTACTGAACGCGATGGCGATGGATTATTTTCCTCGCTTAACTAAAGCCATCAACGACCACGAACAAGCAGAAAAGCTGGTCAACGAGCAAGCTGAGATGGCGCTGTTATTAGCCGGGCCCGTGTTGATTGCCATGATCACACTTGCTCCATGGATTATTGATTTGCTTTATACGCAAAGCTTTAGTCCCGCGGCGGAAATACTTAGATGGCAAGTGCTAGGCGATATTTTTAAAGTCGCTAGCGTCCCTCTCGTTTTCATTTTTCTAGCTACTGGCCATGGTGGTGTGGCTATTGGAACGCAGCTTATATGGAGTGCAGCGTACCTAGGTCCGCTTGTTCTGGGAATAGGGGAGTTTGGCCTAGTCATGGCTGGAGTGGGTTTCTTTCTTGCATACCTGATTTACTATGTGGTTGTTGCGATTTTCGCGAACAAACTAATCGGGTTTAAGCTAACACCGAGAAATGGGTGTTTTACCTTACTCCTGTTGGTATGCGCAGCTACTATTATGTTTTTTACAACCCAGTCTGTGACTGCTGGTTATACTGTTGGATTACTGGCAATGTTGTTAGTGAGTGCTTATAGCCTGCGCAGGCTCGATCATTTAATAGGGCTGAGAGAGTGGCTACACCAGAAATTTGTATCAGTTCGAGATTAATGAAAACAGCCAATCACATTAGTGAGATGATCAAAATTTATGAAACAAAAAAATTCTAACCCCTGCTATATGATAGCGGAAATAGGTGTTAATCATTCTGGTGACATTG
>JBNMPW010000134.1:0-8611 GCA_051277205.1 Oceanicoccus sp.
GCTAACTGCGATTGCAACTCGACCACTTGCTCCTGCAACTGCTCCATATCACTGTTTTTTGCCACGTTATTACCTGCTGTTGAATTAGGTGTTGGGAGATTTTGGCTGGGGCATTATAATTGCAGAGCTCAGCTATATCTAACTATACCTAGTAGTATCACTAATAAATCCACCAGAATGTTAGTGTATAGACAAAAAATAGTATTGATTAAGCCCTAACCAGTAACTTTAGCGATAACGCCAACAGGATAAATTATGAATCGAGTGGTCTACTCCACCGATCAAGGCCGTCACTGCCCCGATTGCAGCCAGCCCGTCGACCAGTGCCAATGTCAACAACAAGCCAAGCCCTGCGGTGATGGTATTGTGCGCCTGCAACGCGAGACCAAAGGACGCAAAGGCAAAGGAGTGACACTGATTACTGGCTTATTACTCACCGATCTCGAGATGAAAAAACTGGCCAAGGAATTAAAACAGCGCTGCAGCACAGGTGGCGCCGTCAAAAATGGCATTATCGAGATTCAGGGTGACCAGCGCCAATTGCTTCAGCAGGCCTTGCAGAATAAAGGCTACACCGTCAAACTCAGTGGTGGTTAACCGCAATAGTTCGGCCATAACAAACCATTAGTAAAACCATCGTACTCAGAGCAATAACAACCATGGAAAGCATCGACTTTATCAGCACCCTAATTACCTTTCTGATTGGCCTCAGCTTTGGTGCCTTGGGGGTTTTCTACAGCATGAAAGACAAGCTGAAACAACAACAGCAAGCGATGACTCAACGCCGTATCAGCCAGCTTGAACAAGTAGCGCAACATGTCGGCAAGGTTAGCCATGTGTTCAGTAAATACGCATCATTGGTGTCGGAAATCGGCCCAAAAGTAGAGCGCATGTCCGCTAACCAACAACGAGAATTAGACGATCTCAGCAACCAATTGGTGGATGTCTATGAAGAGGTGGCTATCGCCGAGTCGAAACTGCTGCTGTTGGGCGAGCAACGATTAGAAAAAGCCCTCAAGCTCTATACTGCAAAAATGGCTCAGTATCGCAAGCAAGTCTACCCAGGCCGCTACACTAATAGCAATGATGCCACTACACTGCGGCAAGAACTGGCGCAAATGAAAGATCAGTTTTATGACGTACTTAGTCAACGCTATGATCAAAAAACAGGCTAGCAAGCACGCACAACTCTAGTAAACCCCTGTCTATTTATTCGGGTAGCTATCGATGCGCTTTAACGACCCAATCACGACTTGATATCGACCAGCTCCGCGCCCAATAAAGGAACGGGGTATCGCTCAGCGCGATAATCAGTTTGAACACATACTTAGCCCCAGCAAGTTGCATCGCGGTGACAAAATCAACGACGCCCCACCACACCACCATGCCATAAATAACGGTGTCGATAAGCTGCGATAACATTGTCGAACCATTATTACGCAGCCACAAATGCCGATTCCCGGTGCGTTGCTTAATCCAGTGATACATCCAGACATCAAAGCGCTGGCTCAACAAGTAGGCCAGCAGAGAGCCGAAAATAAAGCGCGGGCTAAAGTTAAATAAGGTAGTAGTGGCTTGGTGAATACTGTTAGCAAAGGCGCTAGTTTTAGGATCCGTTGACGGTAGATACAGCAAACTAATACTGGTCATCGCAATAATCATCACACTCACAACAAAGCCAATCATCACCGCCCTATTCGCTTCTTCCCTGCCATAGCGCTCGCTGAGTAAATCGGTAGAGAAATAGATACTCGAGTAGAGAATAACGCCCATGCTGGTTTGCAAACCAAATATCTCGGTTAGCTTTGGCCCTTGTAGATTAGCCAGCAATAAGCTGATTATGATACTCGCATAGAGTCCTTGGCGGCCAAATAAACGAAACAGCAGTAAAGCAAAACTCAAGTCAAGTGCGATTGTGCAAAACCACAGTAGCTCTTGCTGAGTGGCAAACATTTGTTGCAGTGTTGCAAGCATAGATCCTACCTATTTTTTATTGCGCGTTTTTTAATCACTATTGCAACGAAAAAAGGCCATCTATATAAGATGACCTTTTGTCTCAATGATCAACAGCGTTAATCAACTTCCACCATTTCGAAATCAGACTTACCGATACCACAGTCAGGACACTCCCAGTCTTCCGGAACATCTGCCCAAATTGTACCCGCTGCTATACCATCATCGGGAACACCCTCAGCCTCATCATAAATATAGCCACAGATAACACATTCCCATTTTTTCAAATCACTCACTACCTAACTCCCGTTGTTGTTTTCATTGGTACGGCTGTCGAGCAATACTGGTTTAAAACTGCTCGTCACTCATCGCCATCATGGTATCGCTACCCGCTTGCGCGGCTTTGATATATGACTCTGTGCGCGGCAAAATTTGCTCGGCATAAAAGCGTGCGGTAGTAATTTTAGCACTATAAAAGCTTTCATCCTCAGCTAATTTCCCCTGCGCGATCAAAGCACTCTTAGCTAACAACCAACCGCCGGTCATGGTACCTGCGGCCATCAAAAAGTTAAACGCCGCTGCTGCCGGTAGCCGCGCATTCTCTTGGTAGCCGTCTAACACTTGCTGTGCCATTCGCTCAACTGCAGCGGCTGCCTCTGCCAATTCAGTTGCGATCACCGCGTAACCATCACCCGCCGCTGTCAATGCGGTAATTGTCTCCGCCACATCTGCCAACAAACACTGTAGCTCTTGGCCGTTATCACGAATCAATTTACGACCGATTAAATCATTGGCTTGAATACCGGTGGTACCTTCATAAATAGTGGTAATACGCACATCTCGCACATACTGGGCGGCACCCGTTTCTTCAACAAAGCCCATACCGCCATGCACTTGCATACCCAGTGAAGCGACCTCTTGAGCAACCTCTGTCACCCAAGCTTTAGCGATGGGGGTCAGTAATTCACCGCGGCTATTGGCCTGCTTACGCTGATCGGCGTCCAGCGAATGATGGGCAAAATCAAAGGCCGCCGTTGCCACATAACAAACGGCTCTAGAAGCTTCAGTTAAAGACCGCATGACGAGTAACATGCGGCGCACATCTGGGTGACGGATAATAGGGCCAATGTCAGCATCACCTGCTGCTGGGCCCTGTACACGATCTTTGGCATAGGCCACTGCATGCTGATAAGCCCGATCAGAAAGCGCCAAACCCTGCATGCCTACATTGAGCCGAGCATGGTTCATCATGGTAAACATATGGGCAAGCCCATGATTCTCTTGCCCCACCAAATAACCAACAGCACCGCCATTTTCACCAAAACTCATGACACAGGTTGGGCTCCCATGAATACCCATTTTATGTTCTACCGACACCGCATAAGCATCATTGCGTTCACCGATAGAACCGTCTTCGTTAACCAAAAACTTGGGCACAATAAATAGCGATATCCCTTTCACACCTGCTGGCGCATCCGGCATGCGAGCCAACACCAAATGTACGACATTCTCGGTCATTTGATGATCGCCCCATGATATAAATATCTTGGTTCCACTGATGCGGTAATGATCACCTTCCCGCTCAGCTTTAGTGCGCACGACAGAAAGATCCGAACCCGCTTGGGGCTCGGTCAAATTCATCGACCCGGTCCACTCGCCCGACACCATTTTCTCCAGATAGATCGCTTTAAGCACATCACTGGCATGAGTTTCAATGGAGTTAATGGCACCCTGACCCAAAATTGAACACAGCGCAAAGCTCATATTCGCTGCTGTCCACATTTCACCGGCCGCCATACCGACGACTTCGGGCATTCCCATGCCGCCATATTCAGGGTTGCAAGGCAATGCCACCCAGCCGCCTTCAACCATTTTCTGGTAAGCATCGGCAAAACCAGGTGATTCCTGCACGCTGTTATTTTCACAACGCGCACCATGGTTATCACCGATTTCATTAAGGGGTGCAATAACACCGCTGGCAAATTTAGCGGCCTCATCCATGACCGTTGAAACCATCTCGGCGGTGCTATCGGCAAAACGAGGGATTTGCGACAAGGCCGGAAGTCCTGCCAGCTCATTAAGTACAAAAGTCATATCCTTGATGGGGGCAATATAATCTGACATGGTTAATGATCTCCAAATTCTATTTCTGGTAGTTAAGATTATGTGGCAATGACCTAACCTTCAAACGGCTAAGTCATGCAAAAATTCAATGTCAGCTCTGCGCGTCTCTAAGCTGTTATTAATCAGATTAGTATTATCCAGCCCAGCCGCCATGATATAAAGCGCTAAATCTGACAAGTTAATTGTCCATTATAGCCCTAGCTTAAGCAGATATTGCCCATATGGATAAGCCATTGTCGGAGATTGAGCCTCACTATTGAACCTATAGAAAATATTATGTTCCCAAGCTGGCAACGCATGTTTACACTTAACACCATCACTAAGAAAAACATCAGCAACAGCTGAAAATAGATACTACGGAGATATTAACTTGAGCAAGCCAAACTACGACTATGACCTATTCATTATTGGTGCCGGTTCCGGCGGTGTTCGCGCCAGCCGAATGGCAGCCTCTTACGGCGCCAGAGTCGCAGTAGCCGAAGATCGCTATATGGGCGGCACCTGCGTCAATGTCGGCTGCGTACCCAAAAAGCTTTATGTTTATGCCTCCGAGTTCTCTAACGCTTTTAAAGATTCGCAGGGGTTTGGTTGGAGCAAGGCTAAGCCCATTTTTGACTGGCCGACCCTGCGCGACAATAAAATTGCAGAAATTTCTCGCTTAAATGGCATCTATGACGACATGTTAGATGGCGCCGGCGTCACCGTTATTGATGGTCGCGGCCGCTTTATCGATGCCAACACAGTCGCTGTTAATGGCAAAAACTACACGGCAGAACGTATCATTATTGCCACTGGTAGCTGGCCCTATATTCCCGATATCCCCGGCCGCGAGCTCGCAGTCAGTTCTAATGAAGTATTCGATCTTGCGCAATTCCCGCAACGAATGCTAGTAGTTGGTGGTGGCTATATTGCCGTCGAATTTGCCGGTATCTTCAATGGCCTAGGTGCCAAAACCACACAGCTGTATCGAGGCCCATTATTTTTACGCGGTTTTGATCAAGACATCCGTGAGTTCGCTGCACAAGAAATTGCCGCCTCCGGTGTCGATTTACGCTTCAACAGCAATATCAACGCCATTGAGAAACAAGACGATGGCAGCTTAAAGGCACTGTTAGACGATGGTAGTAGCATCGAGGCAGACTGTATCCTCTATGCCACGGGCCGAAAACCCCACTTACAAGACTTAGGTTTTGATAATGTGAATGTCGCGCTGAACGACAAAGGCACCATTAAAATCAATCAACAATTTCAAAGCAGCGAGCCCAGTATCTTTGCGCTAGGTGACGTCACCGGCGGAATGGAGCTAACCCCAGTTGCGCTAGCTGAAGGTATGGCTTTCGCCAAGACTTTTTACAATAACGAACCAACAGTGGTGGACTATGACAATATCGCTACCGCGGTATTCTGCCAACCCAATATCGGCACCTGTGGATTAAGTGAGCATGCTGCAAAAGAAAAATACAGCGACATCACCGTGTTTGATTCGAACTTCCGCGCCATGAAGCACACTATTGGGGGTCGCCAAGAGCGCACTTATATGAAGTTGATTGTCGATACTGCCAGCGACCGTATTGTCGGTATTCACATGGTGGGAGAAGATGCCGGCGAGATTATTCAAGGTATGGCTGTGGCAATAAAAGCCGGTGCCACCAAAGCTGTGTTCGATAGCACTATTGGTATTCACCCAACGTCAGCAGAAGAGTTTGTCACTATGCGGGCTGCAAAAGACTAACGTTATGAACTATTACCCAAAGCTATGAGAGCCAAAAGCATATGGTTTAGAATTATCGGTACTGTCTGGTGGTAACCCAATTAATATTCCACAAGGGACCTTAATTGAGTTTCAGTTAAAAACCCCATTAACTATTTGAGTCGCTAGCTGACGGCTTCCTCTTATAGCTGTTAGCCCGATAGCAATCACTTCTATACAGTGGCGCCTAACCAGCGTCATTTTTTATTACAGGGAACAATTAAAGACCGCTAAAAAATAGTTTATTAGCCTGTTAATTAACAACTGTCGCTGTATTAAAACGATGCCGATAATCCCGCGGTGATAACTGACAATGGCGCTTAAACAAGCGCCTAAACGCAGATTCATCACTGTAACCGCAGCGCTGTACTATCTCGCTAAATTTCAGCTGGGTAGTTTCCAATAAAGTTTTGCATTTTTCGACCCGTAACTTTTGAATAAAGGATTGCGGTGAATCTCCCAAACTATTTTGAAAACGCCGAATCAAAGTACGCGGGCTAACCGCGGTAAAAATCGCCACTTGCTCAATACTAAAATCTTTACTGAGGTTGGCTCTGATCCAACCTTCGGCCTTGGTCACTACCTTATCGTCATTTTCAATCAACGATAAAATCGCATAAGGCGCTTGTGAACGACGCTGATTATCGACCACCAGATACTTGGCCGCTAAGCGCGCAAAATGTTTGCCGGCATAGGTTTCTAATAAACTCAGGCACACATCCTGATAAGAATAACTGGCACCGCCACAGACAACATTACCCGACTGGGTACACATGGCATCAGCATCTAACTCCACATTGGGGTAGCGTTCGAGAAAATACTTGGTCAACCACCAGGCTGTTGCCGCTTGCTTGCCATCCAATAAACCCGCCTCGGCAATTAAGAAGCTGGCACTGCAACTGGTGGCGATTAACTTTTGTTGCGCGCCATGTTCTCGTAACCAAGGCAACACCGATTGCCAACATTCTAAACGTTCAGCCAAGTCTTTGCGTGTAGAAATGTTTAATGCTGACACATACAAAATTTCATCGGCTGTAACCTCCTCAAGCTTACCGTCCACCGCCAGTAAATGACCGTTAGAACTCATCACCGACTGCCCATCCAAAGACACAATTCTCAGGTTGAATAAGGGCTCGCCCGCCTCGTTAATGCGCTCGCCAATACGATTAGCGATTTCGAAAATATCGGCAATCCCCATCACACAGGTAGCCATACATTGCGGTAAGGCGAGTATAGAAATTTGCTGGCTCATGGGCTTAAAACTCGGTTTCAGACGATAAGGAAATTATTTTACAGTATCATTACTATAGCCAATAAAGTCACATATGCCATTTTTAGTGTTAAATAAGACAGAAGTTATCGAAGGAAGGGATGTAGTCTTATTTAGACTTATTAATGCCATATAAGACACTTGCGCAGATAGAAAAATCTGCCTGTTGTTGCTCTTAAGTATTGAGCAAAGGAGGTCGATATAAACACTATCAAGCGAGGAGCATTCATCCAGAAACTGACCACAGCTCTTGCCAAAAGAGCCCTACCCGCTTTAACTGCCTGCCATAGTTTGTAGCCCAAGGCTGCAGTGAGTTATTGCCTCGGGACCAGTGAGGAGATTGCTAATGATTACCGCTGGCGGCGGATTTAGGATTATAAAGCAGGCTCTGCGTGGCGACAGAGATTAAGCGGAACCGGCAAAAACGCTAAGTACGCTTCCAGCCATCGCGGGTCAAACTAATACCCTGCTGCTGTAGCTGATCGCGAAATTCATCGGCTTTACCATAGTCTTTATTGTCGCGGGCGGCTTTCATGGCCGCCATCAAGTCATCGACCTGCGGGTCTGTTAACGCACCTTTAGCCACCTCAACGTAAAACCAATCACTAGGTGCTTGCTGCAATAAGCCCATTAAGGCCGCGCTTCTAACAAATAGCGTTTTTAAGCGTACCGCCTCATCACCGCTGGCAACTTTTAAGGCTTTGCCCAAAACGTGCAATTCACGAATCGCAATCGGCGTATTGAGATCATCCAATAAAGCCTGGTACACCTCACCCGATCGAATATCGAGATCGACATCAGTTACTATTGTCTCAGCTGATTGCAAATAGGCGTATAAATTATCCAATGCCTTACGCGCACTCTCTAAAGCATCGACACTAAAATTTAACTCCGAGCGATAATGTGCAGACAAAATAGCAAAGCGCAGCACCTCACCGGAATAATACTCGAGTAGGTCGTTAACCATTCTGAAGTTGCCCAGTGATTTAGACATCTTCTCGCCATCAATATTAATGTAGGCATTGTGCATCCAATAGCGCACAAACTGTTGACCACCATGAGCGCAGCTACTTTGAGCGATTTCATTTTCATGGTGAGGAAATTGCAAATCAATTCCACCGCCGTGAATATCAATGGTTTTACCCAAATGTTTTTCAATCATCGCCGAGCACTCTAAATGCCAACCGGGACGACCTCTGCCCCAAGGGCTTTCCCAACCGGGCTCGTCTTCCTTAGAGGGCTTCCACAACACAAAGTCGCCGGCATATTTTTTATAGGCCGCCACTTCAACACGGGCACCGGCTAACAGATCGTCTAACGAGCGTTTCGATAATTTGCCGTAGTCGTCCATTGACTGCACGGCAAACAAGACATGACCTTCTGCCACATAGGCATGCTCGTTATCAATAAGCGTTTGCACCATGGCAATCATTTCAGGGATATGCTCGGTGGCAAAAGGGGTGATGTCGGGTTCAAGATTATTCAGCTTCGCCATATCTTCAAAATAAGCGTCG
>JBNMPW010000135.1:0-8590 GCA_051277205.1 Oceanicoccus sp.
CTAAATGTATATATCCATCATACTGACGCAAAGCGGGAATGGGCTTACGATTCCGACTCACATATCGGTAAGCTTAAGCAAGGCCTTATTGATGCTAAGAAAAAAAATTGGCTAGTAGTTGATATGAAAGACGACTGGCTGCAAGTATTTCCAAAGTAAGAAAATTGTTATTATCATAATAGGAGCATAAAATGAATATGAAACTTCAGGCCATTGTGGCAGCAACCGCCTGCTTAATGGTAGCCGGATTTGCCCAAGCAGCCGACGCCAAGATCGACCAAGCAGCAGCCAAGCCCAACATAGTCGTTATCTGGGGAGATGATATTGGCCAGTCCAATGTCAGTGCTTATTCTCGGGGCATGATGGGCTATCAAACACCTAATATTGACAGCATTGCTAACGAAGGCATGATGTTCACTGACTATTATGCAGAACAAAGCTGCACTGCTGGACGATCTGCATTTATTACGGGGCAAAACGTCTATCGTACTGGTTTAAGCAAAGTGGGCATGCCGGGCGCAGATATAGGAATGAATAAAAAAGATCCAACAATCGCCGGATTGCTTAAAGGTGAAGGTTATGCAACGGGTCAATTTGGTAAAAACCACCTTGGCGACAAAGATGAAATGCTGCCTACAAACCATGGTTTTGATGAATTTTATGGCAACTTATACCACCTTAATGCCGAGGAAGAACCTGAGCATAAAGATTATCCAAAAAGTGCAGGTTTTCGTGAAAAGTTTGGCCCCCGTGGTGTAATTCACAGCTATGCAGATGGCCGTATTGAAGATACCGGCCCACTCACCAAAAAGCGTATGGAAACGATAGACGATGACGTTGCCGCACGGAGCGCCAAGTGGATGGAAGAGCAAGCGCAAGCAGGCAAGCCATTTTTTGCCTGGATTAACTTTACCCATATGCACTTTCGTACCTATGCCAAAGAAGAAAGCAAAGGACAGGCTGGTCGCTGGCAGAGTAATTACCATGACGTGATGATCGATCATGATAAGAACGTTGGGACCATACTGGCTAAAATTGATGAGTTAGGCTTAAAGGACAACACGATTGTTCTTTACTCTACCGACAATGGTCCGCATATGAACACCTGGCCCGATGCCGGCACGACTCCTTTTCGTGGTGAGAAAAACACCAACTGGGAAGGCGCTTATCGGGTACCCGCAATGGTTCGCTGGCCTGGACATATCAAACCTGGATCCATCTCAAATGAGATCATGTCTCACTTAGACTGGGCGCCAACTTTCCTAGCTGCGGCCGGTAATGACCAAGTTAAAGCAAAGTTATTGAAAGGCTATTCTGCCAACGGTAGACGATATAAAGTTCATCTTGATGGTTTTAACTTTTTGCCTCACCTAACCGGTGAACAAGAAAAAGGCCCACGTGAAGGCTTCATGTACTATTCGGACGATGGCGATCTAACCGGTATGCGTTATGACAACTGGAAAGTTGTATTCGCACAGCAACGTGAAGTCGGTACGCTTAATCTCTGGGCAGAGCCATTCACTAAAACTCGTATGCCGTTCTTGTTTAATCTAAGAACAGACCCTTATGAGAATGCGACAATTACGTCAAACACCTATTGGGACTGGTATTTAGATAGAGCATATCTGCTAATCCCAGCTCAAGGTATGGTAGTTGATCATTTCAAAACTTATGTAAAATATCCACCACGGGTAAAAGCGGCTAGCTTCACTATTGACCAAGACGCAATTATTGAGATGTTGACGCCAAAGGGCCACTAAGTTAAGTGTACTAGGCACAAAAAAGCTCGGCATTGCCGAGCTTTTTTTTATTCTAAAATTCTTAAGTCAATTTTTCAGTGAGCAAGCATTGGTGTAGTCAGCATCTAATTCTGCAGTTCGCTGATAATCATTATCTATTTTCTCCAACATAACTGTCATAGCAGAATACACTCCTTGCACTAAAACTTTAGGGGACTGATTTTGCTTTAATACGTTTAATTCAGCTTGATACTGCTGACGATATTGATCAGAAAGCTTTGCACTGGCAATACCGTAGTTTAGCGATAAACCAACACTGCGCAACTGCCAATAAGCCAAACAATCCATACTTTTAATTTCAGCAGAAAACCCTGCGCTACTGGTCATTAAATTGAACGATAAGATTGCCAACAAAAAAGTTTGCTTGGATGCCGCTTTCTTCATAAGACTTAAACTGCACTAAATAATATGACAGACAAGACTGACAGTGTAAAAATTTCGCTCTTCATCATAGTTACCTTTGGGTTATTTAAAAATTACCGAGCCGAACTTTAGAGCGTCTAAAGTAGTTTTGCATATAATCAATAAATAAGATCAAGCAAAAATTCTGCTTAGGTGAATTTATCAAGTCTTATAACATCCATCACTGTGTTATGGAGCACCACGAAGCATTAAAGCAATCGCCTTTTTTGGGACCATGTCATAAAAGTATCGCCACACTAAAATTAACTACAGCACAATTTTTAATATCTATATATGCAACTAATTTTTTTATAATACTTTTTAGCCTCACACTAATGGCGGCTAATAAACTAAATATTGCCACTGCTAATAATTTATTACGTACTCTTAAAAGTAAACCTATCAATTAACTTAGTTAAGATGTTTATTAGCTATAATTAATAAAAAGGCTAGCAATTCGCTAGCCTTTTTCAATTAATAAACGGTATTACTTTGGCGGATATTGCGCCAATAATTTTGAAACTACCTCTCTTATAACTTCTTCACGGTCTTCTGGACTCACTGCATCATCCAAATGTTTACCGGCAGTACCCCGCCAAACCAACTTATTAGTTTTAGGGTCTACAATATCAAGTATCAATGTACCTTCAACATGCTCCGTTATAACTTGCTCTTGTAACGGAGGCATTGCCATCCTTGTATCATAATAAGCATAATTCCTACTCATGCCATAAGCACCATAAGATCTGTAGCCAGGATAATAACCGCCATAAGAATTATAGGTCTTTATATCCGTTTTTTCTTGCGTTGTTACATTATAGTTAACGTAGAAATCAGCCGAATCTTTAGCAACTATAGTAAAATCTTTAGATTTTAAATTAGCATCAACAATAGCTTTAACTTTCCCGTCAATAATATCGTTACTTTTTCCATTCTCTTCGACTACGTCAGTATACAACCACGCATAAGTTTTAAAACCAGAAAAGTCTATAGGAGAAAAATCAGTGGTCACGGTAATAGATGAACAGGCACCCAGCGTCAAAGCTGCTATAAGAGCAATAAATATTTTAGTGGTTCTAGCTAGTTGCATATAAAAATCCTCAGAGAAATTTAATTTTATAAACAAAATTTTATCTGTAATCTATAGGTACGTCAAGAAGCCAACAACCAGTTTTAAACCCCGCTGCCATAGCTCCTGGCGCAAGGAAATTCTATTGGTTGAATATGTAAATGAGGCCCCTAGGCAAGATGGCTGCCCGAACCCGAACACAAGGTTTGTATTTACAATAAAGCTTCGAATACTGTGTTTAACGCCGATGCACCGAACCAATTCGTAGCATCCGAATTTGGTGCTGCCAAACATAAGTGTAGAAATACGCCCTTACCCGCAGCTGAGCTTGCGCTAGTTAATTAGCGCTCTAGATACGAAATCCAAACTCAATTGCCACCCTCTCCGGGCAGGCTTTCATATCAGCCTGCCTGCTCGACTTTAGTCCTGCTAAAGTCGAACCTCAAGACACAGCTGCAGGACGCATATCTACACAAGGACTAATGATGCTGATCTAATGAAAGATACTCTTTAGATGCGTCAACCCAGACAGATACTTAGCTGCCTCGCAGATATCCGAGCATCAGCTTAATGGCATAATTCTCATTTTCAACTGATAAAAACTAGCACAGTACTAACACTACAAAATTGGAGTGCTAGAAATTTACTGCAATCGAAGCACTCGGCCCCTGATGTCGAAATTCAACCGCTCCCATGAAGTCACTCTTAGTTGAATCAAGTCTTACTGAATAGTAGGAATAGCCAATACCCAGCCCAACACGTTCAAGTTGGTACAAAACCTCAATGCGCGCATAGTTTAAAGAACCCTCATAGCGGTCATAATCTAGTCGAAAGAACTGTCCTTCTGCACCGAGAGTAGTCCGTGGACCTAAAACTACGGACACAAAGGCACCAACAGTAGGTAATATAGGCTCTGCCTTATTCGACTCTGTATCGCCGGTAATGGTCGAAATAATACTTGTCTCCAATCGTGTTCGATGTAACCCTGCAGTGAACCCGAATTCTTTTTGTTGATCACGAATCAGTGAATAACCATAGCTCAGCCTTATTGTTTCCGATTCACTTTTTGAATCAAGCACTGCACCTGCAGGGAAAAATTGATCGCCAACGGTTATGTCTGATCCAATTAGGACTGTGCTAGAACGCTCAATGTCGGAGTAACTAAACTCAAGTCGATGAAACCCTCCAAAACGATATATCAAGTCAAGCTGCCCCATTGTTTCTTTGTTAGATAAACCCAACAGATCCTCAAAGTTAATAATGGTACCTGGTGCGGCTGGCGATGCATCACGGATGATTTTTGTATCAAGCTCACCGCGAAGCACTGTGTACTTAATTTGAAAATTTGGTGACTTGGCGTATCGCTCACTGCCGAGCCGAGGTTGAAAAACATTAGCGTTATAGGCAAGACCAACGCTTGCACTCCAACCATGGTCGTCCTCAACTAATGGACTACCTTTCACATCCTCATCTAAGATCAACAAACCAACGCGGCCATTTAGCAACCAATGTTCGGACAACACGTAACCCCATTTCAGCTTAAGCTCCGTATTCACTGATGTGCCCAGCTCGTATGCAGGCCTATTAATAGTTGATTCGACTGGTGTAACACCAAAATAGTAATTGCTGTAGTCACCAGACATATAGTCGAACTCGACGCCCAATGTCATATAACCGCGTTCAAATTGTTTTGGGTAAATAAACTCTAGTTGGCTAACATACCCATCATGTCGACTCGAAAGTTCAAAATAAGGCTTGAACGATATCTGTATAGGCCAAGCTCGATAGTGAATAGCGGGCGCGACCTCAAGAGTCCATCGTCGCTGATCAACACCAACCAGATCTTCGCTCTCATCAAAACCGAGGGTTTGTACTCGCCCCACTGCACCAAAGGTCCAGTCACCCTTAACAACACGAAAGCCTACATCCCCTTCACCAACAACAAGCCAGTCATCAGTTAGGGCTGACTCCGTCATACTTGTTAGGTATGGGTAGAGAAACACCGAATCTTCAGCGCCTTTGTATATATTACCGGTACCGGTAATCATCACGCCCAGTGCATAATTGTTTAAGTCTACCGCACGTAACCTTTCTAATAGGCCTTCTGCGTTTGCCATAGATGCCAAACTCAATCCAATTATTAGCGGCATGATCTGATAATACTTAGTCATTCTCAATATCCCCTAAAGTGCCCTAGCAAACTTATCTGTCTTGAAGTGTGCAATTTCACTCGAGTAACCATCATCATTTTTCAATTCACTCTTTTCTAGGCTCTCTATCTTTAGAAAATGATAATGCTACATCCTCGATCGCCATCGTAAAGCCATAGAAACGAGTCTAATGACATTAAAGCAGCAAGTAAAATTTTCTTCGAATCCATTCAAAGGTTGATATACTTCGCAGCCTTAGAAAACTTGAATGAACGTTTTATTGTGACTGAGACAACCTTATCGATGCCCGAACTTATTAAACCAAACCGATTAGCGGATATGGAACTTGTCGGTTACCTACACCGATGGTGTATAAAAAAACGTTCGAAACAGGGTAATCAATACTTACACCATATTGTCTCTGCCGATGAGCCAATACTGCACGATCATCCTTGGGATTTTCGCTCCATGATTCTAAGCGGAGGATATACCGAACTGACACCTGCGGGAGAGTTCGTTCGAATAGCCGGTGACATTTACGACAAGAAAGCCACCGACCTGCACTATATCAGTCATGTTGAACCCAATACTTGGACGATAGTCTTTACCGGAGAAACCATAAGAAACTGGGGATTTCTCATCAAGGACAAATGGGTTGACCATGAAGATTTCCCCGACCGTCCCATTGAAGCAATATTTAGAAACGGATACCAGTACTGATCTAAGTTTGAATATTTAGTTCAGGCTACTAAGCAATGAAAAGACTGCATATCCGACAGCCTAAATATAGAAGTAGAATCAAATTGACAGCGCTAAGAGAATCAGAATTGCGCTAGCGCAGATGACGCTGCTGGCCGAATGTTTATGTGGCTTTAACTCGCCGCATCAATTCATCCTTTCCAGCGCTTCTTCGAGCAAGTAGTCCTGTTGATCAGCAATAATTAGTCCATCTCGTGGGTACTCTATGTCTATAATGATATAAATCACACAGGATATTACGAAAGCGAAAAGAAGCGCATTGAAACTAGGCCGCTGCGCGCCTTTTTCTATGTCGACGGTTGAGAGAAATGCGACCACAACTGTAATACCAATAAGCAGGAAAAAAATTATCTCCGGCGGATGCATCATCAGCGCAGCATAGCGCTGCTCCTCTACTTTAAACATACCCGACAATGGCCCTCCAACCAGACCGCGAATAATTCGATCATCCGAATTGACAAGTATATTTTTTGTCAGCCCCTCCAATTCCTGTTTAACCTCACGGCTTTGCTGAAAAGCTGCCATTGCCTTTACGTTATCCGGTACTAACTTATATATTGCGATTCTTGAGCGCACATACTCTTTGAATTTCTCTTTTACTATGGTTTGCTCATTTTCCTGCAGCCATACCAAGTTGCTATAGGACAGAGACATGGCAATGGATTCGTCGATCGCCAGGCTGCGGCGATCATCGAAGCGAGAGCTGGCGCCATTAAAGGAAAAGGCGATGAGCAGGCCCAGCAGTGCAAATAAAGCGCCATTTAATACAGAGGAGCCGGGCTTGCTGTCCTTGTTACCGCTCTGACTCAGGCGGTAGCCTATATCCACAGCAGCCAGGGTGCTCAGGAACAGGAACAAAATGTAGTAAAGAGATGATTCCATTATAATTGCTCATTCATTGCTATTAGCGCTATGGCGCCGACTGCTCGCTATTTCGCCGGCTCCGTTTAGCTGTGTTTTACGTTATCCGCGGCTATCATCAGTTTTGACGAACCTACACACGGCACCAGTATAGATGCAAGAAGGTGAATTTTCCGCTGTTGATAAATAAAGAATTGTACGGCTCAATTACAATTGAAATGCCACGTCGAATTTTTATTTAAATTTATAGATCAAACCGACTATTGGCCCATGGGTTACAGTGTTATAGGAAAAATAACCGGGTTCGCCTTCCGCCCCGTCTTCATAGTCAACCCAAGTCGCTTTATACTGCATATCAAGCACCAGTGTTTCGGTCAACATGTATTTGAAACCGCCAGAAATACTTGCTGTAAAGTCAGCTTCCAAACCAAAGCCGCCGACATCGCCACGCAGAACATAACTCCATTCATTATTGATTGACTGACTCCAACGAGCACCAACAAATATATCTACCCAATCTTCTTTACTATCAGCAGAGAGAGATCCTGGCAATAATGAGGGATCTAGTTGGGCTTCTAAATCATTATCCCACCAGCGAATCCCACCCAGATAATCTAGCGTGCCATCCGCTAGAGGTACGCGATACATTACATCTGCCTGAAAAACTGCCTGACGGACTTTAAAATCAGCCACTCCGTCTCTTGGACCCGATATATCATCTCGTAAGTCCATAAAGCCATAATCTAATATTAAACCCCAACCACTCTCTTGATATATCTCATAATGCACCATCCCCGCAATCTTAAGTACTTCCAAGATGTCGCTAAAATCAACATCGACGTCGCCTACTTCTGCGCGGCCAATACCCGCATCTCCTTCAATAGAAGAAGCCAGTATGTAGACTTCAATTTCCTGAGTCCATTCTGAAGCTTGCACAACGCCGGGCACATAGAGTAATAAGATGATGATGATTGCAAACTTATTGGTGAAACTCATGGTCATTTATCCTTAAAAATACTGAGTAGTGAACTTTCTCTGCCTATATGTTCAAAATATGCGCCAATGCAAAGACATTCTAACCGAGCCAACGCAAATTGATAAGACCTAGTTTCATAGGGATATCTTGACTCAATCGCTGACTCGCGCCTTTGGCCCATGCAAGAGCGTTTCATCTCAACCTGGCGCCAGTGCTCTGGTCTAATAGAACCGGACACATTAATGAGAGACAATAACCGCCAACCATTGAGGTGTCTACGTGAAACAGAAACGTAGTTATACACAATATCCAAAAGAATTTAAAGATGAGACCGTGGCTTTGGTCCAAGGGCAAGGGCAAGGGCAAGGGCAAGGGTATTCAGTACCCTAAGCCGCCAAATCATTGGTGGTCGCAGCGAATATGTTGTATGAAGTGTAAATAGCCCTACTGAATTATTCACCGATGTGATGAATGCCTTATGACGCTGAACACCGCCCAAAACTCGCCACTGCGACCGCATTTGATTATTGATGGGCTCAGCCGTAACGATGATAAGCCCTGCCTACACCGTGGC
>JBNMPW010000136.1:0-8389 GCA_051277205.1 Oceanicoccus sp.
ACCGTTGACGCCTGATTACCCCGGTGCCATAACCACCTTAACCCCTGCAAACGAGAGCTTTGATAACTGGTCGCGTTTCCGTTTTATTACCGACTCCGTGTCCACTATCCACGAATTGCGGTTATTGTCACCCACCGAAGATCGTTTGTTTTATAGCGTCGGTCTGTTTTACTTTAAAGAAGATCAAAGCACATTCTTAGGCTCCACCGGTGACCGTGGTGGCTTCTTTCAAGGATCTGAATTTAACCAGCCCAACACCAATGCCGAATCTTATTCGGTCTACGGTGACATGACTTTTAGCCTTACAGAAACTACCCGCATCAGCGCTGGTTTGCGTTATACCTATGACGAGAAAGAACGGGTCGGGGTGAATGCCCGCTACGGCTTCGCACTGGGTGCCTTCGACACCACCACCGGTGATGAATTTGGTTGCTGCCTGGGCGCTCGCATCGGCACTGAGGGTTTTGAATTTGCCGCTTTCGATCGTGAAATCTATGACCCCGATATTGACGGCAGTGGTGAAGTGTCTGAGCAAGAATTTATTGATTTCTATCTAGACGGCATTAAAAGCTTTGGTGACAATGATAACCTCGACGATATTCTTGCTGGTGGTGTTCAGGGCGGTGGCTCCCCTAATCTTCCCGATTGTCTTGATCCTCAGGTCACCGATGGTTTGATTTGTAACCAAGATGGCAAACTTTCGTTTGTGGGGGCAATCAACGCCAACACGTCTATCACCCCACAGAAAGGTGATATGAATGATGAGTTTGTCGATTGGCGGCTACGTATCGCCCATGATTTGTCCGATGTCAGCATGGCTTATTTTCTGATTGCGACTGGTCATAAGTCCGGTGGTTTTAATGACACGTTTAAAGACCCGGAATTGGGTATAGACATTGCGCCTACCTATGATACTGAAAAAGTCACCATGTACGAGTTTGGTTGGAAAAACGAATTTGATTTGGGCGATGTGCCTACGCAATTAAATGCGTCAGCTTTTTACTATGATTACACCGATCAAGTATTTACATCGATACTGTCGGTAGAGCAGGCACTCGAGTTTAGTTCTGGCAGCACCCTTCCTCCTTCGGAGGATTCAGTGGGCGCGTTGGTAGTATCCTTTAGCTTCAATGCGGCGGATTCTGAAATATACGGTGTGCAGCTTGATGGTTTATTTCAGTTCCCTAAAAACATTAATCTGAAATGGACAGCGCTCTGGTTAGAAGCCACTATCCAAGATGCAGAAGATATTCAAGATTCACGTTTCCAGGCCGATGTGGCACCCGATGACGCGGTATTCCGGTCAATATCGGGTAAGCGTTTGCCGCGTACGCCTGAATTTCAATTGAATCTATCGTTGTCGCAATTTTTCGATACTTCAACCGGCTCCTTTGATTATGTGGTTTCCGCCGGTTGGAGAGATGATCAGTTCCTAACGATTTATAACAGTGAAGATTATGGCCAGCCTGATAATCCACGCCAACGCTTGGATGATACTGTTGATGCCTATTGGAGTATGGATGCTGGTATTGGTTACTCCCATGGTGACGGCAGACTGCGTTTTGAGCTGTTTGGTAATAACTTGACGGGCGATGTTCATACCGCGGCGACTATTATTACCCAGTTTGATAATACGCGCTTCTTTACGCGCCCTAAAACCTATGGTTTTAGAATGAAGTACCGCTTTTAATAATAATTTGGCAATTATTCGCAGTTTTGGATCATTGCATGAGAGTACGCTACCGTTGTAATTTGACTGGCGTACTCTGGCAATGAGCCTATAAGAGAAATAATAATAATGTCATCGACAAGTAGAAATTTTTCCCAAAATATATACGAAAATCGTGATCAACAGTTTTTTTTCTTTCAGCTTATTGGCTGGTCCGGTTATTCGTTGGTTACATTTTTTGGCATTACCTTCTGGGATAACAACATAACGCTGTCTCATATTGGTCATATCGTTCTGCAAGCTTTATTGGGTTTGGTTGCGTCTTGGCCATTGCGCGCAATTTACCGCCGTAATTTCAACTTGCGTATTGGCTATCGTTTATTACTGGCTGTGACCGCATCGGTCTTCTTTAGTGCTATTTGGACAGCGCTGCGGATGTATACTTTTATTCTTATGTCAGGCGAAAGCGGCTTGTGGTCAGAATTCAACCTCTGGTATTTTGGTTCTTTGTTTGTTTTCCTAAGTTGGACTGCGCTTTATTTTGGTATTAAATATTATCAATTGTTGGGTATCGAGCATGAAAAGTTGCTGGATGTATCAGAACAACAAAATGTAGAAAAAATAAAGCGCTTAGAGGCCGAGTCTCTTGCTAGAAATGCGCAACTTGAAATGTTGCGCTACCAACTGAACCCTCATTTCTTATTCAACACCTTGAATTCCATTAATGCCTTGGTCAAGTTAAAAGAAAATAACCGTGCGCAAAAAATGATTCTATTACTCAGTCAGTTTTTACGGCATTCGTTGGACCAGGGCAGTATTGAAAAAATCACCTTAGAACAAGAGTTAGCGACATTGATGCTCTATCTCGATATTGAATTGGTGAGGTTCGATGGTCGCTTAAAACTAGATTTTGATATTGAGCCGCAAGCATTACAAGCAAAGCTCCCCGGTTTGATATTGCAGCCACTGATAGAAAATTCTATGGATCATGCCATCGCGGTCAATGAAGATGGGGGTGTTATCCGTCTAAGGGCTCGAAAAGTCCGCAATGAATTGCAGATAGAGTTGAGCGATACCGGTCCGGGCAAACAAGTCACAGAGAAAATTAAATCAAAAGGCGTTGGCTTAAAAAATACTATGGAGCGGCTAAAGACATTGTATGGCAGTAAGTATCATTTTCAGGAACTCAAGCGCAATGCTGATGGCTTTAGTGTACAGATTATGATCCCTTACGAAACAGAAGGGGGAGAGTAGGCATGTCGGAGCAAAAGTTACGTACCGTTATTGCCGATGATGAATCGCTGGCGCGACAACTGCTCCGTATGCTGCTGTTAGAAAACCCCGCTATAGACTTGGTTGCTGAATGTAAAAATGGACGTGAGACCATCGAAGCTGTTAACAACCTGAAACCTGATTTATTGTTTCTCGATATCCAGATGCCCGGTATTAGCGGTTTTGATGTCGTACAAGAGTTACAGTCCGATAACATGCCAATGGTCATTTTCTGTACGGCTCATCAACGTTTTGCAGTCGAAATATTTGACCGCTATGGTGTCGATTACCTATTAAAGCCAATGGAAGACACCTTGGTGCTGCGCACAGTGCAGCGCGCTTGTGCTAGTTATCGGTATAGTGATGATATACAACACCATACCTCGGTATTGATAAAGGCCGTAGATGAGATCAATGGCTTACTTAAAATGCTAGATACTGATACAGTTAATGTGAAAGTTAGTACTGGCGCTAAAGAGCCCGTCGCAAAGGATAGCAGCTGGCGGCGCTTTACGCCTTGGAATAAAAGAGTCGATTAAGTAATGCTCAAGCTGCGAACAATTATTGTTGATGATGAACCCTTAGCCCGTAAATTATTACGGACTTTGCTTACTGAAAATGAAGCCATAGAAGTGGTTGCCGAGTGCAATAATGGTCGCGAAGCGATTAAAATGACGCATCAGCTGTCCCCCGATTTATTATTTCTTGATATCGAAATGCCTGGCTCCAGTGGTTTTGAAGTAATCAAAGCGCTGCAGTCGGATATTATGCCGATGGTGATTTTCTCTACTGCCTACCAACGCTATGCTTTAGATGCTTTTGATCTACATGCTGTAGATTATCTACTAAAACCTGTTGATGAGCAGCGTTTAGAACGGGCAGTGCTTAGAGCTCAAGCACGCTTTCAAAAAGATAATAGCGACGGCCAAAATAAAACGGCTTTACTTGGCGCTATTGATGAAATAAGCAAAAAAATTGCCAGTAACAGTATTGCTAACAGTATTCCTACAGTGTTAGGTCAAGCTGGCGATAATAGTAATAAAATTGCGATAAAAGATAATGACAGTACAGTACTGGTTGATATCGACGATATAGACTGGATTGATGCCGCTGGCGATTATATGTGTGTTCACGTCAGTGGCGTCACCCATGTTATGCGCAGTACTTTAAAAGCGTTAATGGCTAAGTTAGATCCGGATAATTTTAAGCGTATACACCGCTCTACTGTTGTTAACCTTGCTCGTATCAGCAAAGTTACTTCGCAAGACAAGGGCGAATATATTCTAGATTTAGACTGTGACGAACAATTAAAAGTCAGCCGAAATTATCGCGATTCGATTAAAGTGTTCTTAGCACAGAAAAAATAAGCGGCTAACTCAATATAATATTTAAGGTAGTTGTTGGCCTGTTGCCGCTGACCAAAGATGATACCAATCTTCTCTTGATATTCTAATCTGCGCAGCTTCAGCAGCTTGCGTTAAGCGCGACAGCTGATTTGTGCCGATAATAGGTCGTGGCATTGCGGGATGCGCCATAATCCATGCGTGAGCAAGCTGAGCTACCGATGCGCCGTTATATCTGTCGGTCATTTGTGTGGCGGCGCTTGCAATGCGTTGAGCCGCGGCATTGTTTTTATTAACGAGCTCGCCGCCAGCCAGCGGGCTCCAAGCCATCGGCTGTATAGATAGCTGTTGGCATTGATCGAAACAGCCATCATAGATTGGCGCCATTTGTAATAAACTGAATTCTACTTGGTTACTGACTAAGGCTTGCTCCATGCGTGAATTAAGCGCGCTAAATTGTGAGGCGCTGTAGTTAGAAACCCCAGCACTGCGTATTTTTCCGTCGCGGATAAGCTTATTGAGCCCACTGGCGGTTTCATCGACAGCGCTAAGCCAATCGGGACGATGCACCAGAAATACATCCAGTGCTTGCGTACCGAGCAGTTGTAAGGATCGATCAACGCTTTCGATCAGCCGCGCGGCTGTAGCGTTATAATGGGCGATGCTAACGCTGGTTTGTTCTGGGCATGGAATATAAATACCGGCTTTGCTGATAATTTGGAGCTGGTCACGCAATGAGGGAGACAGGGCTATTGCCTGGCCCAACAGTTTTTCAGTGTTGTAGCGGCCATAAATTTCAGCACTATCGACACTGCTGATACCCAGCTCGACACATCTGTGGAGGCGTTTATTGATAGTCTGTGCACTGGGCTTATCATCCAACATGCGCCAGGTGCCGTATATCATGCCTGAGTGTTTAGTTGGTGTTACTGTCTTATTTTGTTGAGTCATTAATGGTGGCCAGTGTGTACAAAGTTTTCAGGAAGATGATAATAGCTTCTTAATGAGCCTATGTCATACTGACAAAAAGGCTATAGCCCAAGACTAAAATTTGGCCTATTACTGTATAATTTGATAACGCCGCTAACAATAAAATCTGATGAAACTGACTGCCTCTGCACAGAAGGTGTGTCGGCTTTAATGGGTGATGAGAGATGGCGTATTTTAAAAAAGGCGCATTGCTGAGTTTTTAAGCCCTTTAGACAGCCTAATAATAATTTTCATGTGAAAGGTATCGCTACCACTTAAGCGTTATTCTAAACGTAATGCTAACGTGCTCAGTGCTAGAATGTTTGTTTGAATTCACGTATATCTGTTGGAATATTTATGAAGTTCACTGCCTCCATCGCATTACTTTTATTGTTAGTATCGGCATGTACTGACATGCCAGCTAACAACAAAAAAATTGCTAACGATAATTGGCAAACAGTTTTCTTCGATGACTTTGACACGTTCAATACCGATAACTGGCAAGACCAGATGATTTGGGTCAATGACGAAGACCAATGCTATGTGCCCAACAATCAGTTTAATACCCGAGAGGTCAGTGACGGTACGCTCAAGTTGCGGGTCGTTGACCTTGGCGAAAAGCGCCCTTGTGATAACCTGGACAAGTTTGGTAAAAAGCACCCTGACACCCAATACGTAGCGGGTCGTATCGCCTCCAAAAATCGTCAGGAGTTTATCAAAGGTAAGTGGACTGCTCGGTTAAAAGTTGAGAACAGTGGTCAGCCCGGCATGTTCCCCGCATGGTGGCTATTGGGTGCTCTGAATAACGAAGCACCGGTACAGGAAGCGGATGAGACCGTATGCTGGCCAATGACAGGTTCTGGTGAAATTGATATTTTTGAACACCACAGTGATGGCGGACCGGATCACTATGCTGCCCGTGCGATAAAAAGTTTAGGTTATTGCGGCGGTGGCGATTGGCAGGCGTTAATGCTGGTGCAAACAGCTAACCTCGGTCAATATCATGAATACTCTGTTGAGTGGAGCGATAACAGCCTCCTATTTCGGCTTGATGGCCTAGAGATTTATCGTAATGTAGACACCGATGATCAATTTCCAGAGCCGCTATTTGCGGTTCTCAATTTCGCTAAGATTAATGCTTCTCCTATGGCCGGTAATAGCTGGGTAATGGAGGTTGACTGGGTGAAACACGAGTCTAGGCAGTAAGCCTTCTATAAATATAATTTCTGATCAAGAGTTTTAATGCAAACAGAGCGCAGCATGCAGCAGGGCAAAAAAACTACCATATTTTTTTTGGCGGGTTTTATGCTGTGCTTGCTCATTGCGGCTTGTAGCTTTCAGCCAAAGGGTCTAACAGATGATGTTGATTCTTTAGCGGCGCAATCAACTCAGGCTGATGCTCGAAACATTAAAATTTGGCCGGTAATAAATAGCGCGATCAAATCAGATGACGCCATCGAAACCGGTGTCGAAAAACTGCTCAAAAAAATGTCACTAGAAGAAAAAGTGGGCCAAATATTACAAGTCGAATTAAGACAAATTACTCCGCAAGATGTAAAAGATTTTCATATCGGTTCTATTCTCAGCGGTGGCGGCACCTATCCTAACAACAACAAATACGCCAGTGTTGCCGACTGGGTCGCTGTTGCCGATGCTTATCATCAAGCATCGATGGATGTGAGTGATGGCGCTGTGGCTATTCCCGTTATTTGGGGTATTGATGCAGTGCATGGTCACAGCAATTTGTTTGGCGCTACTGTGTTTCCTCACAACATTGGTTTAGGTGCAACGCGAAATCCACAGCTGATAGAGCATATTGCTAGAGCAACGGCAGCTGAAGTTTCAGTAACAGGTATCGACTGGATTTTTTCGCCCACGGTTGCCGTTGTGCGTAATGACCTATGGGGCCGCAGCTATGAAGGCTATTCAGAAGACCCTGACATCGTAAAATTATACGCAGCCAAAATGGTGGCGGGATTGCAGGGAGTCGGCGGTAGTTCAGAGCAGCTTGATGGCGCACATGTGGTGGCTACCGCTAAGCATTTTATGGGTGATGGCGGCACCTTAAATGGTGTAGATCGTGGCGATAATTCAGACAATGAACAAGCTTTATTTGATGTCCATGGTCAGGGTTATGTCGCCGCACTGGAAGCCGGTGTACAGACCATAATGGCGTCTTTCAGTAGCTGGCAGGGTGAATCGCTTCACCAGCATGAGTATCTATTAACCCAGGTGTTAAAACAGCGCATGGGGTTTGATGGCGTGGTGATTAGCGACTGGAATGGTCATAGCTTTGTTGAAGGTTGTACCGATATTAGTTGCCCTCAGGCGATAAATGCCGGTATCGATGTGTTGATGGTGGCTGTGGCAGATTGGAAAATATTATATAAAAACACCTTAACTCAAGCCCGTGACGGTACTATTGAGCCCTCTCGGTTGGACGATGCTGTGCGCCGACTGTTACGCGTAAAACTGAGAGCGGGGTTGTTTGATGCTATGCCAACGAGTAGGCCCTTAGCCGCTAAAATTGATCTTATTGGCTCTCCCGCCCACCGTAGTATCGCCCAACAGGCAGTGCGTGAATCACTGGTATTGCTTAAAAATAAAAACAATATATTACCGTTAGATCGCCAACTCAATGTATTGGTGGCTGGAGATGGCGCTGATAATATTGGCAAACAGTCCGGCGGTTGGACATTATCGTGGCAGGGCATAGGCAACGCTAATCAGGATTTTCCTGGCGCTACTTCAATTTTTAAAGGCATTCAGACATTAGTCGATGCCGCCGGTGGTTCGGCTAAATTGAGTGTGTCGGGCGACTACAATCCAGCCCCCGATGCAGCCCCCGATGTGGCTATTATTGTGTATGGAGAAAACCCCTATGCCGAGGGAATGGGCGATGTAAGCTCGCTGCAATATCAGCTCGGTTCGAAGCGTGATTTAGGCCTGCTCAAAAAATTTAAAGCAGCTGGCATTCCGGTGGTATCCATTTTCCTATCAGGCCGTCCTTTATGGGTTAATGCAGAGTTAAATGCCTCGGATGCTTTTGTTGCGGCTTGGTTACCCGGTTCAGAAGGTGCTGGTATTGCCGAGGTACTTTTTAAGTCGTCGGCAGGTACTATTGCACATGATTTTG
>JBNMPW010000137.1:0-8356 GCA_051277205.1 Oceanicoccus sp.
GTTGGTTCTCAGTGGCCGCCCAATTAACGAGCCGCTGGTGCAATATGGCCCGTTTGTGATGAATACACCGGAGGAAATTAAGCGTGCAATAACGGACTTTCAAAACCCGCAGTTTGTTCGTAGATTGTTCTGGTCTAATTGCACTGGACACTTCAATAAATGACAATACTGTTAATTATTGGAGATGTTATGAGTCAAAAAGAGCCTACAAAAACTATCCCCCGGCCTTTAAAGAGGAGGCGGTTGCATTGGTCACAGATCAGGGTTATTCAGTCGCAGAGGCCGCTGAGTCATTGAGTATTCGAGCAAATCAGTTATATGACTGGAAAAAAAAGATCGAAGCCACAAAGCTAAATAGTGCTTTGTCTGATGATGAGCATTCAGTGTTCTAGGTTGGTTTAATTGCACACATTAATTTAGATTTTTCGTACTTGTTAGGACTTATGCAGCCTAATATTGATTGCAGTCTAGCGCCATTATAGTAACGGATATATTCGTTACGTCATTGATAATACCTTCGCGTTTCTGTTTCACGTAGACACCTCAATGGTTGACGGTTATTGTCTCTCATTAATGTGTCCGGTTTTATTAGACCAGAGCAGGTTAACCAGCCTTGAGCCGGTCACAGGCGTAAATTCCAGTTTTGTACTGCGTAAGGTGGTTGATAAAACAGAGTTGCCTCTTGATTAGTGATCAATTAAAACAAGTTAAGAGAGATTCGTTTTTTGTAAATTTTATTAAACTTGCTTATCTTGCTACCCTTTAGTGTGTTTAATAGCTGCCATGATTTCATTATCTCCGTGATGCTAATAATAAAAAATAGTCAGGTGGTTTATGTTGAGTCGTTTTACTGTAGTCACAGTTTTTTGTGCAGCCCTGTTTACATCCTCTATGGTTTATTCTCAAAGCTATACAGAGCAAGCTCTAAAAGCGGCTGATGTCGTAGCGGGTGAGCAAACCTGGCAGCAGTACTGTGCTTTTTGTCATACCTTGCGCAAAGGCGAGGCTGATATAACAGGTCCCAATCTCGATCAATTATTCAAACGCAAAGTTGGCACCAAGGACGGCTTTAAGTACAGCGAGGCTTTGCTGAAAGACACGCGCAATTGGACGCCGGAATTTTTTGCAGAGTACGTGCAAAACCCTTCAGCGGTTATACCTGGCAATGCGATGCCCTCCATAAATATCCCCGCCGATAAAGTGCTGCCATTAACCGCCTATGTTATGCGCAAAAGCAACTCTGTTGATTGGGATGCCGCAGCCGCTTCAACACAATCTACCGGTGGCTTAGATGCTGAGTTACGCGATAAAAAACCGGCGTTCTGGAATCTCTATATGGAAAATACGGTGAAGTTCACGCTTCCCTATAAAGATAGAAGCTACAGCTTTGTCGCTTACTTTAACGATGATGGCACCGTGACGGGCAATAATCGCGGTTTACAGGGTATATGGCGTATGCGTGATAAACGTAATTTCTGTTTCGCCATTCAGCGTATCGCCGTTCACCCCTATGAATTTATGCATTGCATGCGCCCAAAAGTACCGAAGGATATTCAGTTTGGTCAGGAAGTAGAGCCTATTAAACCAGTGAAAGGCTTTGATGATTTTACTATTGGAATGGGCTTTCTTGAAGGGCGTCCACATCCTTTAGAGGGTGATGCCCATCCTGATTATTGGACATTTTTATTCGCCAACACCATGCGCTATGAAATTAAGGTGAATAAGAAAAAAGAAATTGTTGATGTTTTTTTTCAACGCGATAACACCATTACCAGCGCCCAAGGGGCGACCGGCGAATGGCGCACAGAAGGTGATGCCGGTAAGGCCGATAAATTGTGCTATCGCCTCAGCGGTGTGCCGGGGATTGACGGTGACTTAAGTGAATGCTTTGCTCTGGTGCTGATGTTTAACCCTCGTGTTGGTGCGCGTTGGCCAGCACGTTTTGAGCAGGGTAATACTTACTGGGCAGAAGTGACGGAAGGGCGCCCTAGTAATGACTAACCGTTCTGCTGTTGTGGAAAGCGGTGATGCCATAAAGGCACTCCCATTATGGCGTTACTTTTTTATCGCGTACCTGTTGTCTTGGTCCGTTAGCGTACCTTTGCTATTATCAGTCAGAGGTATTATTGATGTCTCTTTGGCTCATGAATTAGAAATGTTGGCGGCGATGGGCCCCCTGTTAGCGGCGATTTATATTGCCAAACGCTATGGTGGCAGCGCCGCTCTTAAGCAACTGTTTGAAAGCTGTCTACATTGGCGCGTAGGTGCCTTCTGGACTGCATTTTCTGTATTAAGCCCCTTTGTGTTGTTATTGGGGGGGGTAGTTTTCTTAAGCCTGGGTGGCGGGCAGATCATTGATCTCGACACCAAAGGTGTTGCACAGATACTGACGATGGCAGGTTTATTTAAGTTATTGATAGCAACCAGCTTGGTGCAGTCCTTAGGCGAAGAACCCGGCTGGCGGGGTATTGCGATCCCCATACTACGTAGTCGCTTTGGCCCATTGACTGCTTCATTGATGTTATTTCCGATTTGGCTCTGTTGGCACTTACCGCAATTTTTAGCGCGGCCTGAATTTGGTTTGGCGCAATTGATTGGTTTTTCGGTAGGGATTTTATCGGCAACGATTTGGCTGACATTATTGTGGGATAAAACCCACAGCGTGTTGATGGTTTTTTTGTGGCACGCGCTAATTAATATCGCCCGTAATATTGGCTTGGCTGTATCACCGTCATTATTTATGACGATGAATACCGGCGTGTTGCTTGGAGCTATCGCTATTGTTATTTACTGGTGGCGTAGCAAACAATCATAGCGGTTTAGTCGGAAGGTTAAGAGGACGCTGTTTTCGCGGTTTGATCCGGGTTATCAAGATACTCTTCGTATGTTCGCTGAAAATCAATTAATTGTTGATCTTTGATTTCAATCACCCGGGTAGCCAGGGATGTGACAAACTCACGGTCATGGCTAACACTTGTCAGGGTTAAGGCGGCTGCCAAAAGCTCTGCTCTGTGCCGTAACATTGTTCGGCTGAAATACAGGTTCACCTGCATAAAACTCAGCCTTTGCGAACAAGCCGACGTGTACTTTTATCGTTACCCCCGTTACCGAGTGCCGCACCACCGGCAGATAGTGCTCACCCTTTTGATGCCTGCTCCATTGTTCGTCGGTAATTTAATAGCCCAGTTCTGTAACCTTGGTCATAACGACATCGACTTCAGAGGGTTGTATCAATAGGTCGATATCACTCATCAGGCGCAGATGGGGAGGGGTATAGAGCTGCTCTGCGACGGATATTCCTTGCAGAAGCGTTGGCCTAATACCGGCCTGTTGTAGCTCGCCGGTTAACTCAATCGTCGCTTTTTGAAGCTGACTATAGAGTAATCGGATAGTGAGATCGGCACTTTGCAGTACGGCAAAAAGTGTTGGGTCTAGTTGTTTGAAGATGTTCCCGTAGACTTGAAAAGGGATCGGCCCAAGCCCAACCGCGCACAGATATTTAACCTGGTCGGCAGTGGGAAGATCCATGGCTTCGGCAGGTTTACGGTCGTGATAGATTTGCAGAAGTCGTGTGACAAACGTTCGGTATGTGGGCAGCGGTTTAATCTGATTTAAGTCGCCAAACAATTCGTAATTTACAGAAGTATTTCTGTTTCACGTTTTACTGTTTCCCAAATACTACTTGTTGGGTTGATAGGGAGTTTGGGGTCTGCTGTGTTTTAGTCAGTATTGTTATGTTACTAATGATGTATTTCTAATAACTATAGGTTGTTTCTAGCCGCTCTGTGTTTCTGTCGCTACTAAGGAAGGGTTTAAGTCTATAGAATGACAAGACCCGTGATACCCATCGATTTATAAACCAAAGATTATCCCGTCGGAGCACTTAGGGAATCTAATAATACAGGCCGATTTTATATTTTTTGGCCAACATAATGGAGGTGTTTTATGAGACCACGCCCTGGCTTGGCGATAGAAAACGTCGATGGCTAACTTATTGTTCTGGGCAAGGCTGTGCAGGTAAGGTTCATCAGTTAAGCTCATCAGCATCATTCATATGGAGCTGCCTGAGCGACTGCATGCCTAGCGCCGCGATGAAATGGGCGAATTATCGCACTGGTTTAATATCTTTATCGAAAAAATTCAAACCATGGTGTCTGACCTGTCGAATTCAGCGGGGGTATGGGTATGATTCTGCTTGGGCGTCGGAGGGTTATGACTCAAATGCAGTAAGATCGGCGGCGTGGATTATGGCGAATACTACCACCATAAAAGTCGGAACGTTGATTATGCAAATGCCCGCCCCAGTCCGGCAATGGCGGCTATGACACTGGCCCAGCTGTCGGTGATCGTTTTATTATTGGTTTGGGCGCGTCAGGTCCCCAGGTTGTAGAGGGCTGGCATGGGGTTGCTTATGGGAAGCAGGTCACCCGAACCCGTCAATACATTGAAATTATTCGTAAGATTATGCCGGCAAGGTTCCCTGACATTTGAGGGCAAGCGATATAATTTGCCCTATCAAGTCAGTGACGGAACCGTGTTGAGAAAGCCGTTAAGGAGTATCATATTAGCTATTAATATCCCTATATATACGGTCTCAATATCACCGGCGGGTATTAATACCGCAGCTGAGTTAACTAGCGGGACTTTTCCCATGTGGAGGGTGCCCGAGAGTTATGATGCCTTTGCCGATAGTATTAAAGTGGGCTTTATTAAGGTAGGTGGAGGTAAATCACTTAACCATTTTTGCGTGGCGCCCTTTGTTAGCCCGGTAATGGGAGACGATGTCGAGCAATGTCGGTTACCGATTTGGGGTATAATGGCACTGTATATAAGCGACATGGACCCATAGAGTAAAAACGTCTATAGCTATTATGCAATCGTACTGGGCTTTGGCGATGCCGCCGGCAAAATTCAAGTCATATATTTGACGGGTAAAAAGAACGAAGCAATGTCGGCAGTGCCTGATGATTTAGTGGGCGCCGCGGCATTGGTCGGGCCTAAAGAGCGTATTTTTGAGCGTTTGCAAGCCTGGAAAAAAGCGGGGGACACTTGGGCATGTTGGCGCTATATTAACAGGTACCGGTGATGTAGCAACATTAGCAGCCATGGCCGATTAAATGCTTTAAAGCAATGCATGGTTGTGACAGAAACAGCGTCAGGCGATCAGCTATTCGGTAAGTAAAGCGTAGGCGCCAATAGATTGAGTGCGGGGGTTTAACGGCAGCTGTGCTCCAGCTTTTGGTTGTAACGCCGTTTTGGACACAGACACACAGCGTCACTGGTATTTGGCTTCTAAACGAAGGATTGATCATGAGTTGGAAAAAATCGAAGCTGTTGCTGCCGCTATTGTTAGTAGCTATGCCCTCACTGGTGCATGCCAATTGTCCCGCAGACAGCTATGGTATTTACGCTTTGGAAGAAATTGATGTTAAGAAACGTATCATCTTCAACGGCGCGACAGTTCCTGAGGGAAAAACACCCAACAATCGCGCCATCGCCCTGAATGGCACTATTGTCACGCCTTCTCCCGCTATTGTCCTGCCCGCTCTGCCATCCATTACTTTTGTCAATTCCCCCGACGCAAACGGATCGTTGTCACCGGATAGTTACGGGACGTGGGTAGTTAATGCAGGGGCGGTGGTAACCATGGCCCCGGGAATTTATAACATCGATGAAGTTGATATCAAAGATGATGCGATTATCACCATTAGTCCTGCGGGTCCGGTGATTATCAATGTTAATAAATTTGATATGGATGATCGCAGTCAACTTAACGCAAACACGGGGTCCTCTGCCGCTAACCTGACCGTGAATTATTATGGCACCAGCAGTAATAATGACAATAAGTTTCATCTGCATGATGATGTTCGTTTCACCGGAATTATTTTTTCGAGCTACGACGACGATAAAGTCGAAGTTAAAAAACGGGTAATTTTGAAGGGTGGAATATTTACCGCCGGCGAAGTTAAGCTGGAAGACGACGCGATCATAACCTACACCGCCGCAGAGCAAGCGGCCGCAGCTATTGTTCTGGGTTGTACAGCGGTGACCTTTGATGAGCCGGAAATGATTGCCGGCAGGGTCACGCTAAAGAACACCAATACCACCGCTGAATTTAGTGAAGTTTGCTTTGACGAGCCCTTTTCGGTGCCCCCATTAGTGTTCACCTTGCCGACTAGTGATGAGTCTGATCCTGCCTTAATTAGAATAAAAAATGTTACGACCACGGGGTTTGAAATAGCGCAGGTTGAATCTCAGGGGACTAATGACGGGAGTGTACCCACAACCATCGATTTTGTGGCTATTGTAGCCGGTCAATACAATTTGGAGGGTGGTGCCAGAATGGATGTGGTCTCCTTCAGTACGACCAGCTATAAAGGAAAAAATGTGAGCGGAAGCAGTTGGGATGATATTGATTTTTCATCCAGTTTTGCTGCACAGCCTGCTATTATCGCCGCTGTCCAGACCATGAATAATGAAAGCGGTACACCACCAGGTTCGGCATCCACCCCCTTTTTAGGAACCGGCATTAGAAATGTAAGTACCAGTGATTTTGATTTTGCATTGGAGCGTGCCGAAACCAATAGCGGTGCAGTCACAGTAGCCGAGCAGGTGGGATACATTGCTATTGATGCGGGTGTGACGGGGGAGTTAATTCCGGGCATTACTTATCAATCGATGATTACGCCTACTAATATAAGAGGGATTAATACCTGTAGTTCAAATTCAATTTCAATTAGCCCTGCTGGCCTGCCCTTAGTGGTTGCCTCGCAGAACTCCCGTAATGGGGCCAATGGTGGTTGGTTGCGACGCTGTAGTCTTTCAAATACCAACGTAGGCTTGGTTATCGACGAAGACATTGATCTTGATGGTGAAAGAAGTCATAACGCTGAAAAAGCGGGTATTTTAGCGCTCTCAGGAACGTTTACTGATTTCACTGATTCTTGTGCGCCCCCCCTATTTATTGACTGGCATTTTGATGAGGCGAGCTGGATCGGCACGGGTGGTGAGGTGGTTGACAGTAGTGCCAACTCTTATCATGCCCGCATCAGCAGTGGCAGCGGTTTAAATACGATTACTGATGGACAGGTATGCCGGGGAGCACGCTTCGACGGCAATAATGATTTTCTCGTCTCGAGTGACGTATTTCCTGTGTTGGGTACGACTGCCAGTATGGGCTTCTGGATACGAACCACTCAGTCGGGCAGCGAGAGTCCTTGGCAGGCACCGGGTATCACTGGCCGGGAGATATCCGGTAGTGAAGATGATATTTTTTGGGGCTGGTTGGATGCTTCTGGACGTATCGCGGTGACTAAGGGTAACGCTTCTACAAATCGCTCAAGTATCGCTATCAATGACGGTAGTTATCATCATGTGGTACTGTCGCGTGATTCCGTGACAGGGGCGGTTCGCATCTATATCGATGGCGTGCTCAGCAATGCCGGTGCGACTAACGCTGGGGATGTGACTAACTCCTTCAGCAATGTTGGTCGTATGGAAGGCGCTTCAGATTATTTTCAAGGTGATCTCGATGAAGTGATGATTTTTGATTCTATTCTGGAAGATACCGAGGTGGCCAGTATTTACAGCAATCAGCTGGCGGGCAATAACTGGGATGGCAGTTCTCGCGACTGCCCGGTGGTGGGTATTGATCATTATGTGATTACTCACAGTGGCAGCGGTATTACCTGCGACCCCTACACAGTAACCGTGTCGGCCGTTGATACTGATGACAATGCTGTTGATATTCCAGCAGGTACTCAGTTAACGCTATCTACTGATTTATCGAACGATGGTTGGAGTAACCCTAGCGGAGCAGGGGCAACTTATACCGTTCCTGCCGATGTGGGGAGTGTCGACTTTCAGTTGCGAAAGCTGTTACCTGCGACACTTGAAATTGATGTGGTTGATAATTCAAATATCACCGACGACGATGGTAATCGCGATGATGACACCGTTGTTTTTTCTGATGCAGGCTTCATATTTTATGCCGATGGCGCGGCCGATACGATTGCTACCCAAATTTCAGGTAAACCCTCTAATACGTCACCCAATACGCAAGTGATAACCTTAAAGGCGGTTGAAAGTAGCCCCTCTGACCCGGGTGTATGTGAGGCGCTGGTGACTAATGCTAGTGCCGATATTGGTTTAGCCTATCGCTGTGATAATCCAGCGAGCTGCGCTAATACAATGGCTGCCCTCAGTATTAATTCAATACCCGTCAATGCCAATAGTGAGGCGCCCTTTGTTGAGGTGTCGTTAAATTTTGATGCCTTGGGTGAGGCCACTTTTGTTTTAAGTTATGCCGATGCCGGTCAAATTAGCTTAATGGCAAATGCAAATTTACCGGTCACCG
>JBNMPW010000138.1:0-8338 GCA_051277205.1 Oceanicoccus sp.
TTGCTTCGACAATATCAGTGCCATCGACAAAGTCATGCACACCCTCACTGGTTAAGATAAATATATCATCGACTGCAACGGTAAATGCATTGTAGTCCAAATCTAAATGATGATGAATGCCAAGGGCTCGGGTTAGATAGCTGTGGTGGGCATCGTGTTGCCGACTATGGTCCTCCGTAAGCTGCTCTAATCGTTGGCCAACAACGCGATAAATTCTGGTATCACCCGAATGAAAGGTATATGCAAAGTTAGATTTAATAATCAGTGCAGAGAACGTACAAATATAACCTTTGTCTTTATTAAATCGGTATGGGCTGTTGTGTGTTTGTGAAAATAACCAAGCATTAAGCGCTTGCAATACACATTCAGCAGATTTTTTAACTGACCAGCATTCAGATGTGCTGAAGTAGTCTTGTAGAAAATTGCTGACCGCGGTTTCACTGGCAAACTGACTCACATCACTACTGCTTATGCCATCTGCAATAGCTACCCCAGCACCCTTAGTGCTAAGCAGTGGTTCTTCCGGAATAAAAATGCCAATACAATCCTGATTAAGAGGTTTGCGTCCCTTATCAGAATATTGGCCTACTGATAGTTTTAAGGCTTTTCTCATTTAACTATTAGCCAATCGAAGCGAGCGGCTATTCCATACAGCAATTAGGACACCTTACGATCTGGACCTGTGCGCACATGGGTGTAATAGAGAGGGAGCCCTACTAAGAATAAACCACCGACTAAATTACCTAACACAGTAGGAATCTCATTCCAGAATAAGTAATCAGCAACAGTAAACTCTCCACCCATGATCATAGCAAATGGAAACAGGAACATATTGACAATACTGTGCTCAAAACCCATAAAGAAGAACAACATAACAGGCATCCACATAGCCGCCATTTTACCGGTAGCTGATGTCGATATCATGGCACCAACAACACCCATTGATACCATCCAGTTACACAACATACCGCGAATAAAAATAGTAAACCAACCAGCAACACCATGCTCCTGATAACCAAGTGTACGAGATTCACCAATGTTACTGACAGTAGCTGCAATAGCGCCACCATCTGTGTTGTAACCGTACGTCATAATAAATGACATCATAAAAGCAGTGGTTAGGGCTCCGGCAAAATTCCCACAAAAAACAAGCCACCAATTTCTTAATACCTGCAATACCGTTACCCCGTCACGCCTATCTAATAGCGCCAAGGGCACAAGGGTAAATACCCCCGTCAGCAAATCAAACTTCATTAGGTAGAGCATAATAAAACCAACAGGAAACAAAATCGCGCCAACCAGTGGTGAACCTGTTTTAGCCGCCACTGTAATGGCAAAGATTGCGGCTAAGCCAAGAATCGCACCCGCCATAAAAGCCCGTATAAGAGTATCTTTAGTGGACATGTATATCTTTTGTTCACCAATGTCGACCATCTTGGTCACAAACTCACTGGGCTCAATATAGGACATAGTTTTTGCCTTGTTAGAAATAAATTACATAGAGTTAGTTATGTAAGTGCAGAAACCGTACCAATATTGAAAATCCTATAGTTAAAGGGCCGCAGATAAAAAGAGTCGCCAGCGCGCGCTTATTTGGTGCATAAAATATGTACTCGCCACTTTTTGAAGCAAAAATAATGAGCGTTAGGATATGAAATAGTGCGTAGTGAAATGGCGGGGAATTTTTGAATGAGCAGAAAAAGTCTATTTCTTGACGTTTTTTCAAAACGTCTCCCATCTTAAAAATATATTGTTACTCACTTAATATCATAGCTATAATCTATCAACATTTAAGAAAAATACAATTTTACCTATTATTTTTTTCACCTATACTAGTTGCATAAAGTCACTGGAACCCAACTAACCGCTTACAGATCAAACATTGACCGCAGATTCATGACAATGTTAAAGACCTTTATAGTAATAATACCGGTACTACAAACATTAACTACAACATTTATTCATTGATGAGGAAACAAATATGAAAAAAGTCCCTGATGTCATTTTCAGAACCCGTGTTCGAGATGAAAGTATTGATCATGAGAATCCATTCCGCTGGCAGGACAAAAGCTCTACGGATATTTTTGGTGGCAAGAGTATTGTACTGCTCGCACTACCAGGCGCTTTTACGCCCACCTGCTCAAGCACTCACCTACCCGGATATGAGAATAACTACCAACAACTGATAGCCCAAGGGGTTGACGAGGTGTACTGCCTAAGTGTGAATGACGCTTTCTCAATGTTCCAGTGGAGCAAACAATTAGGTATCCAGAAAGTAAAAATGCTGCCAGATGGCAACGGTCAATTCAGCCGCTTAATGGGTATGCTAGTAAAAAAAGAGAATCTAGGATTTGGCGACCGTTCATGGCGCTATTCAATGCATGTAGTTGATGGCGAGATCAAGGCACAATTTATTGAACCTGGCTTAATGGACAATTGTCCTGAAGACCCATTTACCGTTAGCGGTGTTGAAACTATGTTGCAATATTTTGACCAGCAAATATAAATCTTAACTTAACGGATAGAGTTGATTTTTTCTGGACGCTACTAATTGTGAAGCCCCAAAAAACTTTTAATACAAGCGTAAAAAAGGCCTCAATAGAGGCTTTTTTGGCTCAATTAAAGCTGATCATAACCGCTTTATTTAAACCTACCTTCTGTTAATATCAAAATCTAACAATAATAAGCTCCGGCCCTCGCAGTAAAATACGGCAGATAAAAATGAGAAGAATCTTTTTTCCCGCGGTCGTAATGATCGCTAGCACCACTACTAGACATCGCTTCCAGCGCAAAATTTGAGGGGCCATCAGATGAGATGAACAGGCAATTAGCTCAAAAAACATCAGCCGAACCTAAGCAGATTATCCCTCACGACAAAAACAGACAAGTATTTTATGGTAATCTTCATATTCATACAGGCTTATCTAGAGATGCTTATATCATCAGGGTTCGCTCTGAACCTGCCGATGTTTATAACATTGTAAAAGGCAACGTTATAAACATCGGTGCGGGCTACCCTATTTAGATATCTACACCATTGGATTTTGCCGCAGTAACTGATCATGCAGAATATATGGGCCAAGGCCAATTAGCTAACCTTGAAACCCCCATCACCACTCAACCGCTTGCCGAACTTTTAAATGAAGAAAATCACTCAAGCATGGGGATAGTCAAGTCAGTAAATTAACAAATCAATCAATCAGCTGGGCAGTTGACGATAGATACCGCAGAAGCGCATTACCAGCCAGGTGTCTTTACTTCATTTATTGCCTCCCATTTGCATCGTAATGCAATTTATCGCAGTAATAATGTAGCCAGTATTCCTTTTAGCTCCTTAGATAGCAGTCGACCAGAAGATTTATGGCAGTTCTTGCACCAGCAAAACTAGCAGGGAAAGATCTCAATGGCGACCCCATAATGCAAACTTCAGTCGTGGCAATATGTATGCCGCAAAGACATCGTATGGAAAACCAATAACCACTGAATATGCTGCTGTGCGCAGTCGCTATGAACCTATGAGTGAAATCTTTCAGATCAAAGGAAGCTCCGAAACGCCCCCTTTGTTATCGACCGAAGATGATTTTCGCCAACGTTGAAATACTGGGCAAGTCACTTTTCACTGGCGCCGCAACCATTGAAAATATTAAAGGGAACTACTCATGAAATGCCTTACGCACGGGTATGGAACTGTGCCATCGGGAAGGATTCAATCCTTTTAAATACGGAGTCATTGGTGCCAGTGACAGACACAACGCAAGCCCACCGTCAGAGGAACATAACTACACCGGGAAATTGCCTTTGCTTGATGGTACTCCTGGCCTGCGAACCAATGAATCATTATTGCTAACTGAAGGCGTAAACCCCTTTACCCGCTTGGGCTCTGGCGGACTAGCCAGTGTATGGGCAAAACAAAAAACCCGCGAATCTCTATTTGATGCAGTGCAACGCAAAGAAACCTTAGCCACATCTGGGCCGCGAATAGTAATACGATTTTTTGCTGGCTGGGGCTTTAATACAATCCTGCTTGAGCAAGACGATTTTATTACTCAGGCTTACGAAAATGGCGTACCTATGGGGCAGTATTTGTTAGCATTTACTTACTGTTTAGCCTAGTTTTTATGCTGAGATGAGCGGCGTTTGACCGCATCATCCCAACGTTTTTGCTCTTCATCCGTAGCCGGCTCGAATGGCTTCACTGGTACCGACTTGCCTTCTTTGTTAACAGATACCATATTGAAGTAGCTGGTATTGGTATGCCGGACCGTACCATGCTCTAGGCATTCAGCTATCACCTGAATGCCAATTTCCATCGATGTTCTACCGGTGTAATTAACCGACGCTCTGAATATTAACAATTCACCAATGGCAATGGCCTGCTTGAATAAAACGTTATCAACCGACAGCGTCACTACGTAGTTACCGCAGTAACGCATCGCGCACGTATAAGCAACCTGGTCCAGTAGCTTAAGTAATTCTCCGCCATGCATCTTGCCGCCAAAGTTACTCATGTCGGGGGTAACTAATACCGTCATTTCCGTTGTGTGGTTTCTCATGGTTATTAGCAGCCTGTTTAAGTAATTTAGGTATCTTAAAGGTATTAATGAGCACGATAAAGTGATGAAATATTTGTGATTTCGACGGCATCCTTAGCATCTATGATTTTCGCAATAGAGTGATCAAAACATAGCTGACAAACTAATAGATTAAAGAAATACCGATAAAATTTTTCAACATGGATTTCGCACCGGTCAAAATAGACCACTACGGACCTATTCTGTCGATTTATGTGTGTTATTTATTCAATAATAGATCTTGGCAGGCGCTCAGTGTTAAAATAGTAAGTTAAGATGACTTAATGCTTCTTATACTAGAATACTGCGCCTGCCAGCGAGCAGGTTCAGGCCGTCTTATTGTGCAGACATTCTGGATTGTGCTACCGTCATCATTCCAGCATCACCAGATATTTGTCCATAGAATAAATTTTTTATTTTATGCTTGATTTACCTTCATCTACCAAGAGGTTTTACATGCTCAACTTTGACGACCGAGAATCGGAAACGTCGACCCGTAATAAACAGCGCATTGTGATTAAAGTCGGCTCCAGTTTATTGGCTAGCCGTGATCACCTTACTCCCCGATATGCTTTTATGCATGGCCTGCTCAAGGATGTTGCTGGACTTCAAAGCGAGGGCTATGAAGTGGTGTTAACCTCATCGGGGTCAGTTGCGCTGGGCTTAAACTCTATTAACGCGTCGCTTGAAGACGCCTCTGTGCAAGATAAGCAAGCTGCCGCTGCCTGTGGTCAGCCGATTCTGATGCATGCATATAAGCAGGTGGCTTTGGAGTACGGGTTCGATATCGCCCAAGTTTTGGTTACCCTAGATGACCTTGAAGACCGCAACCGTTTCTTGAATACAAAAAACACTATACACCGTCTCATCGACCGCGGCGTGATGCCCATTGTCAATGAGAATGACACCGTCACCGTCGAGGAGCTGCGGGTTGGGGATAATGATCGATTGGCGGCGAAAGTCGCTCAGATGATCCAAGCTGACTACCTATTCATCCTAACGTGTGTTGACGGGGTCTATGACCGTGACCCTGCAGAGCCCGGCGCTGTATTGGTGGAGACCATCAATGATGTTAGCGATTATATAAAAGCAACAAGTGGCACTAGCGCAATGGGCAGCGGCGGTATGTTTACCAAGTTGCAGGCAGCTAATATGGCCCAAAATGCCGGCTGTACTACGCTTATTGCCAGTGGCGAAATAGAATCGCCAATATCGGCATTGATGCGTGGCGAACGCCGCCATACACTCTGTGTAGCACAATCCTCACCCTCGTCATCTTGGGCGATATGGCTGACCGATCGACTGCAAATGGCAGGTGGACTGGTATTGCGGCAATCTGCAGCAGATGCTCTTCGAACCAGCAGCGAAGGATTATACTGTCAGGATGTTGTGTCAACTTATGGCGTTTTCCAGCGTGCCGATGTATTGCATATCTACGATGAAAAAGGCGTTGAACTAGCTCGCGGCATGTGCAATTTGTCTTCCAACGAAACGGCAGTAATTGCCGCTCACCCAGATGAACGGGTGGAAGAGTTACTGGGTTACAAAGCATCCTCAAGACTTATTAACGCTAATAACCTAGTCATACTTGAAGAACACCACCTGAACTGGGAGGAGCCAGACGATTCTCGCCAAGTAAACGGCACCTAACAGCCGAACGAATAAAAACCCGCGAAGAGCCGGTCTTTATTCGCTTATCGATTGACTAGTCTTTTGACATTAGTCCGTCGAGTTTGCTCTCAGCATCATCTATTGTTTCTTCTACCATCTCGCCTGCGCTATCTGCTGCGTCATTCATGGCATCCGCAGCGTCATCGGCGCCCTCTTCCGCACTGCTCATTAGATCGTCGGCAGCATCTTCAGCAGTATCCATGGCATCGTCAGCCATACTTTCAGTGGCCTGCATAGTATCGTTGCTAGACTCTTCTACTACAGCGGGTGCGCTGGAAGAGCTTGATGGGGCTTTATCAGCACCACAGGCAACGAGTCCGAGTGTTGCAATCAAGGCGGCTAAGGTAAGTTGGGCTTTGCTCATATTATGCTCCAGAAGTCATCAGTTTTATGCGGGCGTCCATCTTAAGGTATTTGAGCGTGTGAAGGCTAATTATTTCAAGGCGCCAGATAAAAAGCCCGTTATGGACACACATAAACACTATTCTTGGTCGCCATGAATACCTATGTAAGCAAAGCCTCGCTAGCGGGTATCATTCGGTATACACATTTGTCATCTGCAGTTTTAAACAAATTAGCGGCTAACAGATATAAAACTCAAGAAAATATACTGTACCAAGGCTAACTTTTGGTTATTTATTGATCAGCTTGTGGCGATGTTATATTGTTACTTTCTTGCTTAATCTTCTCCAACGACAATAGGACTTTTAGAGTTCGCTCCTTGTTAGCGACTACCTTCTTATTATTAGGATCAAGATAAAGAATAGCATCCCATATTTCTAAAGAGTTTTTATAGCGTTCATTACTATAGAGTTGAGTACCATATTCGGTTAGCTTAGTAATATACACTTCGATCGGTCGAACGGACTCTTCCAATTCGTCTGTCGCTATTCTAGCCGTTTTATCGTTATACAAGGCTTTTGCCAGCGGAATTAGTTTTCTTGCCATCGTAATATCGCTATTGTGATATGCATCTAAGCCTTGCGAAAGTAGTAATTTTGACGTGGCTTTTACTTCCTTTTTTGTCTGATCCAATTGTAGTTCTATACCGGCATCAAAGGGGTCCAACTGGAAAATAGCACGCTCCATCTCGCGCCTTAAAATTAAATACTCGGCTTTGGAAATCAAAAGCTCATTTTTAAAAGGCCGTTTCTTTATAGCCATTTTTGATACAAATTGTTGGTAGTCTTTTTGGAAGGCATCATCAATAGCAATAATGGGGATGTGAGCATTGTAAAGCTTGCTGGCCTGACTCCAGTTATCTTTTTGAATAGCTTCATTAGCTAGCTTTTTTACTCTAACTCTTGTTAAGGAAATATTTTTAGTCAGCTGCTGATACATCTTAACCGTTGCATTTTTTTGTTTTTCTTCAGCAGAGAGTTTGCTGTAAGCATTGTAGGCCTCGCGCAATTTATTATTATCAAGACTACTGCGCATTTGCTGAGAAACCTGCGCGTTATTTAGAGGCATTACAACGCAAGAAGACAACGCCAACAATAAAGCAACAATAAAATAGCCGCGACTGCTAATAGCTGCCGGCCTCAATGTTTGAAAATATAATGCCAATATCACGTTGTAATTTCTCTTCTATTTCTTCACTAGCATTATCAACCCGGTATACTATTACTGGGTTTTTCTTACCTTTAAGGGTAATTGCTTCGCCTTTCTGACAGTTAAATTTTCGAGCAATATTTGGTAAGATTGCCGTCGACTCGGTAATGACGACATCTCCAGCGGATGGCACTGTCGCCAGTCGCGAAGCGGTATTTACAGTATCACCTAACACAGTGTATTCCATTCTAGACCGAGAACCCATATTACCCGCTAACATTAAACCGCAGTTAACACCGACCCTGAACAATACAGTGACAGCGCCGCGCTTAACCCTTTCTTGATTAAGGCGCTCAATGATTCTTTGGATCAGCAATGCACAATAAACCGCATTGACCTCATGCTCTTCTTTTTGTGTTGCTGGTATGCCAAAAACCAGCATGGCACAATCGCCCATATATTTATCGACATGACCATCACATTGATAGGCGGCCTGATCAATATAGGTGAAATAGTCATTTAATAGTTGGCTAACTTCATGCGCA
>JBNMPW010000139.1:0-8298 GCA_051277205.1 Oceanicoccus sp.
TACTTTTTCCAAGCCAGCAAATAATGCATCCACTTCTGCCAACGTATTATAAATTGAGAATGACGCTCTAGCCGTGCCCGACACACCCATTCTTGCCATCAACGGCTCTGCGCAATGATGGCCGGTGCGAATGGCAATGCCCTGCCGGTCTAACAGAAAGCCTATATCGGCACTGTGACCTTGCGATAACACGAAGCTCAGCACACCTAGTTTGTTGGTGGCGTTACCAATAATCGTTAAACCATCAAAGGCCTGCGCCTGCTCTGTGGCGCGAGCCAGTAAAGCGGCCTCATGAGCCTGTACGGCCCCCATATCCAAACCGGTAAACCAGTCAATCGCTGTGGCCATGCCAATAGCACCGGCGATATGCGGCGTACCTGCCTCCAACCGATATGGCAGTACATTCCACTCTGCCTGCTGGTAGCTGACCGCAGAAATCATTTCGCCCCCGGTTTGCCACAACGGCCAGTCAGCCAGTAATTCTTCTCGACCCCACAACACACCAATACCGGTAGGGCCAAATAACTTATGCGCCGAGAAGGCATAAAAATCACAACCCAAGGCTTGCACATCAACAGCACTATGCGCAATACCCTGCGCGCCATCAATTAAGACCAGCGCGCCAGCGGCCTTCGCCAAGGTGGTCAATTGCGCAATCGGGTTCAATGTACCCAAAGCGTTAGAGACATGAGGAAACGCTACTAGACGTGTATTTTCATTCAATAACGCGCTAAAACCGGCAACATCAAGTTCGCCGTCATCGCTGATCGCAGCTACTTTCAACTCAGCACCGGCCTTTTTACAAGCTTGCTGCCAAGTGACTAAGTTAGCGTGATGCTCCATCTCGGTAACAACAATTTCATCACCCGCTTTTAGCATTTGAGCGATACCATTAGAGATGATATTAATAGACTCTGTGGTGCCACCTGTCCAAATCACCTCACTACGTGAAGCCGCATTGATAAAACCGGCTACCGTATCTCTGGCGCCCTCATAAAGACGAGTCGCTTCATCAGCCAATTGATGGGCACCGCGATGTACATTGGAATTACATTGGCTGTAATAATTCACCAAGCTATCAATAACGCACTGAGGCTTTTGGGTGGTGGCCGCGTTATCTAAATAGATTAAGGGATTGCCAGCCAACTGCCGAGATAAAATCGGAAACTGACCACGAATCGCCTCGACATCAAAAGCCGGCCCTGCATCAACTGCTTTTAAATCCGCACTCATTTTACCTCCATCTCAGCAAAGCGTTGCCGTAATTGCGGCCGTAGCCACTCAGCCAATTCCACATTAGGCATTTGATCAACCAACTCGTTGATAAAACCAAAGCTCAGCATCACTTGCGCTTGGCCGCGACTAATGCCACGTGACTGCAGATAATACAGCGCGCCTTTATCAATCTCTGCCACCGTCGCACCATGGGCGCAACGCACATCGTCGGCATAAATTTCTAACTCGGGCTTAGTATTGATTTCGGCATTGCGTGATAACAGCAGGTTGCGGTTGTTCAATTCAGCCAATGTTTTTTGAGCATTGCGATGAATATGAATGCGACCATTAAACACCGCCCGCGCATGGTCAGCAACAATACCGCTAACGTTTTCTACAGTGGTGCCATTAGGCACCGTATGCTCAATAGTGCTGTGCAAATCAAACAGCTCATGGCCATCCAATAAGTAAATTGCATTGAGCTTGGCATGACTAAATTCACCGCAGTGATTAACATCGATATCTAGCCGCGATAAATCGCTACCAAAACCAACCACGGTACTATTGAGTTCGGCCTTGCTTAACAAGTTAAAATGACAGCCGCCAATAACCATCGCCTTACCTGTTTGTAAGGCAAAACGGTAATGCTCTAAGCGAGCACCTGCCGCCAGTAAATATTCTGCGAAGCCGGTATTAAAACTATTAGCGCTACCGGAAAAATCTTCAATCACGGTCGCTTTTGCACCGGCACCGATGCGCACTAAAACGCGAGTATGGGCTTCGCTACCATCACTCAATCGCGAGACAATCCTGACGGGCTTATCGATAACAGCAGCATCTGCCACATCAATTAATACGCCTGCTGTCGCCAACGCATCGTTAACCAAACCAAATAAATGGCGCTCAGGCTTAGCCTGATTAAAATTTGCCAGCGCCCAGCTTTGCATTTCAGCCGAAGCATTGGCTATTGACTGAATCTGTAAGCCTGACGGTAAATCGGTCGTTTCTTCGCTGGTCAGCTGACCATCAACAAACACTAGATCAATTGTTTCTAAACCATCAATAGCCGCAACTTCGGGCACTTGCTCGCTATTTGCCGCAGCGAATTTTGCCTCAGCCAAGGTATTTAACGGGGTATATTTCCACGCCTCAGTTTTACGCCCTGGCCACTGACTATCGCGTAATAACTGCAACGAAGGCTGACGCTTAACAGCCAACCAGTCATCGACTTGCTCAGCTCTGAGCACAGCGTCGTCTAACCATTGACTCATACCTTCTGCTCCTCGCCTAGCCAACCATAACCATGCGCCTCTAACTCATGAGCTAAAGAAGCATCACCACTTTTAACAATTTTTCCATCGGATAGAACATGTACAAAATCAGGCTTGATAAAGTCGAGCAAGCGCTGGTAATGGGTAACTACAATAAAACTTCTATCGGCAGAACGCTGACTATTGACCCCTTCCGCCACTACTTGTAAAGCGTCGATATCCAACCCGGAATCCGACTCATCAAGAATACAAAGCTTAGGTTTTAGCAGCAGCATTTGCATAATTTCATTACGCTTCTTCTCACCACCGGAAAAACCTTCGTTAACTCCTCGCTTCAAAAACTCCAACGGTAGATCAACTTGTTTACAAGCGGCTTTCGCTTCTTGCAAAAACTCCCGTGAGCTTAATGCCTCTTCACCACGCGCTTTGCGCTGGGCATCAACTGACGCTTTCATAAATTCCATGTTGCTGACACCGGGAATTTCCACCGGATATTGAAACGCTAAAAAAAGACCGGCCCGAGCGCGATCTTCCGCATCCATATCCAGTAGTTCTTCGCCATTAAGCGTGGCAGAGCCAGTAATGCTTTGATAGCCGTCACGACCTGTAATCACATAACCCATGGTGCTTTTACCGGAACCGTTAGGCCCCATTATGGCATGTACTTCACCAGGCTTAACTTCCAGGCTCAAGCCTTTTAAAATTTGCTTATCCTCGACACTAGCTTGTAGATTTTTAATCGATAACATTATTAAAACCTTATTTCGCAGGTCTTATGACGGATATATGAAAGACATAAGACGCTTAAATTACGTAGTTGTACGTTATATATGTTGTAAAAATATTCAGTTATAAACTATAGCCGCTTAACCCACTGAGCCTTCGAGGCTAATTTCTAACAGCTTGCCCGCTTCTACGGCAAACTCCATTGGCAACTCTTTAAACACTTCTTTGCAAAAACCGTTAACAATCATCGACACAGCCTTTTCTGGATCCAAGCCCCGCTGGCGACACAAAAACATTTGATCATCGGACACTTTTGACGTGGTCGCCTCATGCTCAACAATGGCTGACGGGTTTTTGGTTTCAACGTAGGGAAAAGTATGCGCGCCACACTGATCGCCAATCAGCAACGAATCACACTGCGTAAAGTTACGAGCACCATCAGCTCGGGGACCCATACGCACCAAGCCACGATAACTGTTATTACTGCGACCCGCAGATATACCTTTGGATATAATAGTGGAGCGGGTGTTTTTGCCCATGTGAATCATTTTGGTACCGGTATCGGCCTGTTGCATACCACGCGTCAAGGCCACTGAATAAAACTCGCCGACACTGTTATCACCACGCAAGATACAACTGGGGTATTTCCATGTGATTGCCGAGCCAGTTTCAACCTGGGTCCAAGATACCTTAGCGCTGGTATGACAAACCGCCCGCTTAGTGACAAAGTTATAAATACCGCCTTTACCGTTTTCATCACCGGGATACCAGTTTTGTACGGTAGAGTATTTGATTTCAGCATTATCCATGGCTACCAATTCCACCACGGCGGCATGCAATTGATTCTCATCGCGCTGTGGTGCAGTGCAGCCTTCAAGATAACTGACATGACTGCCTTCATCGGCAATGATTAAAGTGCGTTCAAACTGACCTGTATTCATTTCATTGATACGAAAATACGTCGACAACTCCATTGGGCAGCGTACGCCTTTGGGAATATAAACAAAGGAGCCATCTGTAAAGACCGCGCAGTTTAAAGCAGCATAGTAATTGTCGCGCTGAGGGACGACCGAGCCCAAATATTTTTTTACCAACTCAGGATAATCGTGTATCGCCTCGGAGATGGGACAAAAGATAACACCAACCTCAGCCAATTTTGATCTAAAGGTAGTCACTACGGAAACCGAATCGAATACGGCGTCGACGGCGACGCCGGCCAACATTTGCTGCTCCAGTAACGGAATACCCAGCTTTTCGTAAGTGGCTATTAATTCGGGATCAACCTCATCCAATGACTGAGGTTTATCCGCCATGCTTTTAGGCGCCGAATAATAAGCAATGGACTGAAAATCTATCTCGGGATAATGCACGTGAGCCCAATCCGGCTCCTCCATCTGCTGCCAAATAGCAAACGCCTTTAGTCGCCACTCCAGCATCCACTCGGGTTCATTTTTGATCGCCGAAATACGTCGAATGACATCCTCATCGAGACCCGGATCAAATGTTTCCGATTCAATATCGGAGACAAAGCCTGCCTCATACTCGCGCGATAATGCCTGGGTAATTTCTTCTGTCATGCTAGTAACTCTGCTTAAACTGCGTTGGCAGTTTGTTGTAACTGGGTATAGATAGCGCGTATATGCACTACCGCTGAAGTTATCTGCTCGCTCTGGGTAAAGCGGCCAATGGAAAACCGAATGGAACTGTTAGCATCTTCATCACTCAAGCCCATTGCCGTTAAAACATAGGACGGATCCATACTGGCCGACGCGCAGGCAGAACCAGTGGATACCGCCAACTCACGCAGCGATAACAACAGGGTCTCACCATCAACACCGGCAAAACAGATGTTTAAATGCCCGGGCAATACCTGTTCAGCGCCACCATTACGGCTGACACCAGGCAAATTACCGATGCCCCGCCATAATTGATCACGCAATACGGCAATGGCGGCCGCTTCTTCTGTAAGACACTGCTTGGCAATAAGCGCAGCCTCACCTAAACCGACAATCTGGTGGGTCGGTAAAGTCCCTGGACGAAGACCACGCTCCTGACCACCACCGTGGGTTTGCGGGCTAAACTGTTGCTGGCAGGGGCGACGCACGTAAAGAGCACCGATACCTTTTGGCCCATAAAATTTATGCGCTGAAACACTGAGGAAGTCGATAGGCAATTGCTGTAAATCAATCGCTAACTTAGCGACTGTTTGCGCCGCATCGACATGAAACAGTACATTACTATCAGCGCAGATCTGACCGATTTCCGCCACAGGGTTAATCACACCGGTTTCGTTGTTGGCATGCATCACACTGACTAGTCGAGTGTTTTCTCGCAGCGCTTGTCGCACTTGCTGGACGCTAATTCGACCCTGCTGATCTGGCGCTAAAAAAGTGACTTCCACGCCTTTTTTTTGCAGCCATTTAGCCGTATCTAATACGCACTTGTGCTCAGTCGCCGCAGTGATCAAATGACCTTTAAAATCAACTGCTTCAAATACGCCCTTCAAGGCAATATTACTGGATTCAGTAGCACCACTCGTCCAAATGATTTCACGGGGATCGCAGCCTAACAACTCGGCCAGATTGCGCCGCGCGGTCTCAACCTTTTCTTCTGCCTGCCAGCCATAAATATGTGAGCGAGAGGCTGGGTTAGCAAATACACCATCACTGGTTAGGCAGCTGGACATCGCCTCCGCTACCCTAGGGTCAACGGGGGTAGACGCTGCATAATCGAGATAAATAGGTAAATTCATTGCGTTCACATCAGCGACTAAATATTGGAAACAGCAATTGACTCAAGCCCATGCTCACGCAGCTGCTGTTGCAGCGAGAGGTCTTGCACATCTCGCCGCGCTACTACATCGGCCAAGCTAATACCGTTTAAAAAACCATGGATTTGGTCGCTCAAATCACACCACAGATGGTGGGTGAGACACATCTCACCATTCTTGCAATCACCCTGACCGCCACAACCGGTAGCATCTACTGTTTCATTTACCGCATCGATAATTTGCGCAACAAAGATTTCAGCACTGACACGGCTTAACAAATAACCGCCACCTGGGCCACGCACACTGGACACCAATTCACCGCGACGGAGCTTGGCAAATAATTGCTCGAGGTAAGACAAGGATATACCCTGACGGTGTGAGATGTCCGCCAAACTAATCGGACCAGAGTTGGCGTGAAGTGCCAAATCCAGCATGGCAGTAACGGCATATCGACCTTTTGTGGTGAGGCGCATAAGAAAATCTCAGGGCAGAATATTTGCAGTTACTATGCAATAACCTAGTGTTTTAGTCAAGTAAATAACCTACTAGATTAGTAGGTTATATGAAGCGGACTCACAGACGTAATAACCCTGTAATTTGCACGGTATTATACGCTTTAAAAAAACCTGATAATCTCTAATAAGGCAGTAGTTTTGGACACATGCGTGGCTTGCATGGTGCGAGAACAAAAGACTACTCTCTTAAATTATTAACAATAACCGCTATTGCATAGAGCATTTATGGAGCCTTAGAACCGCCTAAACATTCAGGTGAAGCCGGCGCTGTTTGATGTTGTTGCTGCCACTCCTCATCGGTATAGGTATGCAGCGCCAGCGCATGTACCGGGCCTGCCAACGGCTCAGCCAAACAGCCATATACCATTTGGTGTCTGGAGACACTGCGTTTACCGGCAAATAATTCAGATACCAACACCACATTAAAATGAGTCTCGGAATTTTCCGGTACGTTGTGCATATGACTTTCATTGATGACTTTCATATATAGCGGCTGCAACTCGGCAGCTAGACGGGTTTCAATTTCTGACTGGATATTCATTTTGACCTACTGAAATAAGTAACAGCGGGTGATTATAAAGTCCCCACACTAAAATGCACAAATAAAACAGTACTCTGGACTCCTTAAAAGCCATGCTTAACAAACTGAATAACTGTGATAATCGTGACCCAGCTAGCAATTACAGACCCGCCATCAGCACTTCACAACGCACAAGCTGGCGAAATTCTTCTATACTTGCGTCATTCCACTGATGAAAGGCTTTTGCTATGTACCAGCCCTTATTCGATGTTATTTTTACCGGCCAATTGGTCGATGACTGTAACTCTGAGCTCGCCCAAAATAATTTGGCGCAGCTGTTTAAAACCACCCCCGATAAAGTCGCCAAAGTTTTTAGCGGCAAACCGCAGGCGATTAAACGCGGGCTCGATAAAGCAGCGGCGATGAAATACAAAGCTGCTTTGCATCAAGCAGGTTTGCTGGTGGTGATTAAAGCTCAACAAGCGGCGGCGACCGACAATATTAACCGACCCGTTAGCAGCCCTGCTGCCCCCTCAGACAGCACCCTGGACAGCACCCTGGACAGCACTTCTTATAGCCGCCCAAATGCCGACTCAAACAACAGCATAAATACTCGCAGTGACAGCGATTGGTCGTTAGCTTCAGCGGGCAGTAACTTACTCAAAGCCAATGAAATGGAAACTCAGCCACAAGTAGATATCGATACCAGTAATATCAAAATGGTATCTGCATTTATGGACCCTGTGAATGAGCAAACTACCGCACCGCCGGCCCCCGATACCAGCCACCTAACGGTTGCAGCCAGTGGTGAAGACTTATTAGTGGACAAACCTGCCGCTGCTGTTGCGCCAGCAATGGACTTAAATGCTATATCTATTGCCCCGCTAGGAAGCGATCTCGAACAGCTTAAACACGAAGCCACCCCGCTCAACCCCGATATCAGCGGCATCAGCATTGCCGAAGCCGGAGCCGATCTATTAGAGGGTCAAAACAAAGCCACGCTACCGCCAGCACCCAATACCGACCACATATCCTTTGCCGATGACTAAGTAAACACGGGGTCGAGCAGGCAGCATATCTCATGATTTACGCAAGAATAGATGGCGGCGTTAAATGATCGCACTAAGTGGCAACTGTAACTCCACCCGCAAGCCCGGCGCATTATCAAGTAAATTGACATTTCCACTGTGTAGATTGACCACCGCCTGTACTAAACTCAAGCCCAAACCATTACCCGACTGTAGACTTCGACTCGCCTCCACTCGATAAAAGCGCCGAAAG
>JBNMPW010000140.1:0-8140 GCA_051277205.1 Oceanicoccus sp.
CCACTTAACAGGGCTATAAATTTGCTCAACTAATAAGGTTTTAATTTTTTCAGGATCTGTTTGCGTCTGCGCGTTCACATTGTGAACCACCGGAATAATCGGCGCAGAAAACTCCAACCCCGCCACTTTTTCAGCCAACTTTTCACCCGCTGGCCGCATCAAAGAAGTATGGAAAGGCGCGCTAACAGGTAAGGACATCGCTCGTTTTGCGCCCGCTTCTTTTAATAACGAGATTGCCGTTTCAACCGCGGCTAATTTACCGGCGATAACTACTTGACCAGGAGAATTAAAGTTAACCGCCTCGGCACCGGTTTGCTGACAAATATCGATAATAACATCGTCATCTAAACCCAATACTGCCGCCATCGCTCCTTCGCCTACTGGCACAGCCGTTTGCATAAACTGGCCTCGGTCGCGCACTAGAGTAAGCGCATCAGCAAATGCTAAGCTGCCCGCACATACCAGGGCAGAGAATTCACCAAGACTGTGACCGGCAACCATAACTGGCTGCGGCCCTTTTTGTTGCCGCCAAACACGCCATAAAGCAACGCTCGATGTAAGCAATATAGGTTGCGTGCGCTCGGTGAGGTTTAACTGTTCTTGTTCACCATTTTGAACCATGTCCCACATATCGTAGCCAAGCGCATCAGATGCCTCTGCAAAGGTTTGTTTCACCAAATCAAACTCAGCCGCAATTTCTGCCAGCATGCCGACTTTCTGAGAACCTTGCCCAGGAAACATAAATGCCAGGGTATTTTCACTCATAGATAAATCCTTAAACTGACAATAATAATTAGATTAGTTTGATAGATGTAATAAGCGCTGCTTAATTATAGACAATAAATCAGCGTGCACTTCTGAATGAGCTTGCGCAATGGCATAAACAAAACCATCGACAGAAGCACTGCCATGGCTTTTAACTACAACGCCGTTTAGGCCTAATAAACTGGCACCATTATACTGCTGCGGATCCAGCTTTCGGTAAATTCTTTTGAGCACAGGAAACGCAAAAAAAGCCAAGCAGCGCGATATGAACGACGCATTAAATTGCGACGCTGCTACATTGGCAATATAACGAGCGGTGCCCTCTGATGCTTTAAGCGCAACATTACCCACAAAACCATCAGCGACAATTACATCGGCGTTACCCGCAAATAAACCATCACCTTCTACATAACCTGAATAATTAATATCACTATCTTGCTCTAATAACTGAGCCGCTAATTTCACCTGCTCATTACCTTTTAGCGCTTCTTCACCAATATTAAGCAGTGCGACAGCCGGCGATTGCTTACCGTCGACAGCTGAACAAAGAGCCGCGCCCATAATTGCAAACTGGTGTAAGTGCTCAGCACAACTATCTACATTTGCACCAAGGTCGAGTACAAAACTATGGCCGTTGTTAGCCGTAGGAAAAGCAGAACAAATTGCGGGGCGATCAATACCTGGTAACGTTTTAAGCACAAAGCAACTCATCGCCATAAGCGCACCGGTATTACCAGCACTAACGACACCATCAACCTCACCTTGCTGCAACAAATTAATCGCCACGCGCATAGATGATTTTGGTTTGCGCCTTAGCGCATGGGAAGGTTTATCCGTCATGGTGACGATGTCCGGGGCATGGACAATAGTAAATGATGAAGCGAGTGATGACGGTAAAGCTGTTTGTATTTCAGCTTTGTTGCCAACCAGCGTTAGCTCAACATTGGGTAATAAAGTGAGGGCTTGCTGAGCAGCAGGAAGAGAAGCGCGGAGACCTAGGTCCCCGCTCATGCAATCAATAGCTATGCGAATGCGCTCAGCCATTTGATAATGTGTGCTAGTTTTTACTCGTCGTCTTGAGTATCAACCACTTTTTTGCCGCGATAAAAACCATCGGCAGAAACGTGGTGACGACGATGAGTTTCACCGCTAGTCGGGTCAACGGATAAAGTGGGTCCAGTCAACGAATCGTGTGAACGACGCTGACCGCGACGTGAACGTGTTACTTTACTCTTCTGTACGGCCATGGCCCGGTACTCCTATCAACAACTCGAACTATTTATCGAGCTTTAAATTCTGTAAAACCTGAAAAGGATTTTCTTTTGTATCTTCAACAACTGCTTTTACGGCTGCTGGATCAACACTGACAAACCCAACCTGCTGTTTACAATCTGCCGGCTCATGATAGCTGACAAACGGTAAACTGAGAATCAACTCTTCCGAGACGATATCAGCGAGATTAACTAATTCATCGCCGACGATTAAAGGCTCAAGCCAACTTGGTAAGCGCTGAGCATCTTCTTCCGACCAAACAATTGCTAATTTAAACTCAGTTTCAACTGCGATTGTCATCGGCTCAAGGCAGCGCTGGCAGGTCATGGAGACTGATCCCACTAATCTACCGTCTACCCTACGGAAGCGCTCTTCGTCCTTAAAGAAACGAAGATCGACTTTAATACTGCCGCCATTGCCCGCCAACATATCAGCAATCCGTGGCAAAGAAGAAATTGGTGGCTGACCACTGATTTCAACATCTTTTACCACCAACTTACGGATATCAATTTCGCTTGGCAGGGGGGCGGTTGACATAAGCGCGCAATCATAGGGATCAAGGCCCTTACTGTCAAAGGTAAATCGCCAATTTATGTAGGGAAATCAGTTATTTCTGCCTATAATCGACCAATTCTAGCTGTTCAAGCCGACAAACATCCATCGCAGAGTGCTTAACCCATCATATGCCACCTCTCATACTCGCTTCAAGCTCCATCTATAGGCAGCAATTATTAGCCCGACTGGGGCTGACCTTTCAATCTCATAGCCCCGATATAGACGAAACTCCAATTGCCGGGGAAACCGCAGCACAACTTGTACTGCGCTTGGCGCAGCAGAAAGCGCAGACCCTAACTGGACAGTATGAGGATGCACTCATTATTGGCTCCGACCAAGTCGCCAGTCTAGGCCAGCAAATTCTAAGTAAACCTGGCAACCACAGCAATGCGCTCAAGCAATTGGCCGCCTGCAGTGGCAAAACGGTCACCTTTTATACAGGCTTGGCTTTACTTAACAGCACCAACCAGCAACTGCAAAGCTGCGTGGAACCCTTTTCGGTGCAATTCAGAACCCTCAGCACGCAAGCCATTGAACGCTATCTGCAACATGAACAACCCTATGATTGTGCTGGCAGCTTTAAAATGGAGGGGCTGGGTATCAGTTTATTCGAGCGTTTAAGTGGCGATGACCCCAACAGTTTGGTTGGACTTCCACTTATACAGCTCGTAACCATGCTGGCAAATGAAGGTATAGACGTGCCATAAAGTCACTTCATTTAGCGTTCGTCAGGCGAATCCAGACCAGTCCAATATGTGCTCAAAGTGATCAACCATCAATTTCGGATTATGCGCCAATAATCGCTCAACCGGATGAGCACCATAGCTAACACCAATAGATGCGACGCCAGCATTAGCGGCCATTTCTAAATCAAATGATGTATCCCCTACCATCACCGCCTGATTAGCGCCGTAACCAAGCTCCACCAGCAATTCATTAATCATTAATGGATCAGGCTTGGATGCAGTCTCATCAGCGCAACGGCTGCCATCAAAAAAGTCTTGGAGAGCAAGACTGCCCATTACACGGTTAAGGCCGCGGCGACTTTTGCCTGTAGCCACTGCTAATTGATGCCCCTGCCCTTTTAGCTCCGCCATTACCTCTTCTACACGTGGATAAAAGCTACACGGAATTTTGTCAGCGCGAATAAAATGCTCTGAATAGGCTTGCTGCAATTTTGCCATCATCGGCGCGCCTATGTCGGGGTATAACGAAAGACAAGCTTCCGGCAAACCAAGGCCAATGATACTTTTTGCCTGTTCAACACTGCGCTCGGCTAAATTCAGTTGGTTGATAGCTGCCAACAAGCATTGGGCTATTTTGTCGGTGGAATCCATTAAGGTGCCATCCCAATCGAAAATCACTAACATCTAACGATTGACCTCAACTGCAAGCTTGTCTATCACGACTTGCAGCTCCGGGCTCAATGGCGCCTGCACCCGCAGCGATGGCGCATCATCGGGCATCGGCACCCTCAAACTAGCCGCATGCAGAAACAATCGCTTCAGACCCTGTGCCTTAAAAGCAGCGCATGCGGCGGTATTTCCGTATTTATCATCGCCCAACAATGGGTTACCGACATGCAGAGCATGCACTCTGATTTGATGGGTTCGGCCGGTAATCGGCTTGGCCTCCATCAGTGTTGCCTGCGAATAGCGCTCGACAACTGCAAACTCAGTCAGTGACTTCTTACCCTCGGGGTCAACTCTCACCATCCGCTCGCCAGATTGCAGGGTGTTTTTTTGTAATGCTACATTTACTAGCTTGCGACGGTTGGGCCAACGACCTGACACCAAGGCTAGATAGCGTTTATCAATAGTGCCGTTACGCAGTTGCTCATGCAGGAAGCGCAACATACTGCGTTTCTTCGCCACCATGATGCAACCAGAGGTATCTCTATCTAAACGATGCACCAACTCCAAAAAGCGCGCATCAGGACGCATAACCCGCAACGCTTCTATTAGACCCTGCTTGATGCCGCTGCCTCCATGTACCGCTAGCCCAGAGGGCTTGTTGACCACTATTAGCGTGTCGTCTTCAAATAGTATTGAATTATTCAATAATTTCTGAAGGCTAGCGGATACACCGATTGCCGGCTTTTCTTCCGACACCCTGACCGGCGGAACACGCACGACATCACCCTCACAGAGGCGATACTCGACCTTGACTCGCCCTTTATTAACCCGCACCTCACCTTTGCGAACAATCCGGTAGACCCTTGACTTAGGGACGCCTTTCAAGTGCCGCAGCAAGAAATTATCAATACGTTGACCCGCATGAGCATCAGTGATTTCTACAAAGCTCACTTGAGGCTTATTCTCGGTAAAAGAGTCGGTCATTAAATTCCCACGCTAAGTGTTTGATGTACATAGTAAATACTGTTATAGTATTGCCACATTTTGCTAGGCAGGTTTCCGCCTCCCTGCTAACTATTGGCCAACGGCCGTGATCTGAGCGCAACTGCTCATAGTTATTCAACCGCGAGAAGACAGGAAATACCACCAGCTAAATGTTTGTTCCGCAGCATGCGCGGTGATTATCACCACTCCATCATCAACATAATAACGATGGTAAACGCAGCGCGAGATAATAGTTTAACAGTCCACTTATTGAAATGATTTAAAACGTTTTCGATAAGTGATGAATTAACAATGCAGACGAAAAGTCGCGAGCAATGTTAACAAAATTTATATAAGACACCGGTGAAGATGAGACAGTCGCAACAGACTTGTTAAATTAGACCACTCTGCGGATAGGCAGCCATTGATTAAGGCGCCGTTATAATCCCATTGATTACACTTCACCCGTGCTATTGCAAGAATATTGTCCGCCAAACTATCGATCATAGATTGCGGATTAAAATGGCACCGCCAGGCAACAAAAGCCGGCACCAGCGCCGTTATTCGGTTTAAAAGCCTGTATTTACAGCTAAAAACCGTTTTATGCCAGCTGCTATACCTTCATGGTTAGTGGTGGCAATTCAAGCAATGCGCCCTGTCCCACTGTAAATCCGTTAGCACTTTAGCCTCTCAAGTCAGCTAATAGGATTTATCCCATGAAAAGAATGCTCATAAATGCAACGCAACCTGAAGAGTTGCGTGTTGGTTTAGTCGACGGCCAACGCTTGTATGATCTCGACATCGAAAACCGCACACGCATCCAAAAGAAAGATAATATTTATAAAGGTACTATCACTCGTGTAGAGCCTAGCCTCGAAGCAGCTTTTGTTGATTTCGGCGCTGAGCGCCACGGCTTTTTGCCGTTAAAAGAAATTTCTCGCGACTATTTTTATAAAAGCTCGAATGATAGTCAGGGCCGCTTTAAAATTAAAGATGTTGTTAAAGAAGGCACCGAAGTTATCGTCCAAGTAGATAAAGAAGAGCGCGGCAATAAAGGTGCCGCTCTAACCACCTTTATTAGCCTAGCTGGTCGTTATCTAGTGCTGATGCCTAACAACCCACGTGCCGGCGGTATCTCTCGCAGCATCGAAGGCGAAGATCGCAACAACCTTAAAGACGCTATGAGCACCATGGTTATTCCTAACGGCATGGGTGCCATTATCCGCACCGCAGCCGTTGGCCGCAGCGGCGAAGAACTGCAATGGGACTTGGACTACTTAAGCCACCTTTGGGACGCTATCCTCAAAGCTGGCGCCGCCCAAGCTGCCCCACAACTACTACTCCAAGACAGCAATGTCATTATTCGCGCTATTCGTGATTACTTGCGTGACGATATTGATCAGGTGCTGATCGACAGCGAAGACGCCTATAACGATGCCATAAACTTTGTTGACCGCATCATGCCAAATTATAAGAGCCGCATCCGCCTCTATAAAGACCAAGTGCCGCTTTTTAATCGCTACCAAATTGAAAGCCAAATTGAGACTGCCTTTCAGCGAGAAGTATCGCTACCTTCCGGCGGCTCGATCGTTATCGACCCGACAGAAGCTTTAGTCTCTATCGATATTAACTCTGCCCGCGCCACTAAAGGCGGTAATATCGAAGAAACCGCTTTACAAACCAACCTAGAAGCCGCCGATGAGATTGCCAGACAATTGCGCTTACGCGATATGGGCGGCCTGATAGTTATCGACTTTATCGACATGAACGCAGCTAAAAATCAGCGTTCTGTTGAAAACCGCGTACGTGATGCGCTTAATATTGACCGGGCTAGAGTGCAAGTTGGGCGTATCTCACGTTTCGGCCTACTGGAAATGTCACGTCAGCGCCTGCGCCCATCATTGGGTGAAACCAGCGCTAAAGTTTGCCCTCGCTGTACTGGCCAAGGCACCATCCGTGATACCAAATCATTATCGCTGTCTATTCTACGCCTGATCGATGAAGCCGCCGGTAAAGACCGCAGCGCTGAAATTCGCGCTCTGGTGCCGGTTAATGTGGCCTCATATTTGCTCAACGAAAAGCGCGAGCCGATTCATGACATTGAACAACGTACTGGCGTGCGCGTAGTTATCGCCCCGATCCCGCAACTAGAAACCCCGCATTTTGAACTGCAGCGGTTACGCGATGACGAGATCAGCACCGACGTAGCACTAAGCTACAAAATGCAGACTGATCCGATTGATGATATCAGCAGCACCGAGCAGCAGCCCGTCCAAGAAGCCGCTGTACAAAGCATTACGCCACCACCAGCCCCTACCACAGCACCGGTTGTTGAGGAAGAAAGCAAAGCTGCCGTTAAAGTTGAGAAAAAAGTGGGCTTGCTAGCAAGATTTATGGCTCTTTTCTCTAGCGAAGAAGAACCTTCTAAAGAAGAAGAGAATAAACAGCAGCCTAAACGCAATAATAACCGTCGCCCACAAAATCGTGATGGCCAAAACCGTAATCGTAACCGCAACCGTAACCGCAGTAGAGGTCGTAACGATAACAGAGACACTAAAGATAGCCGCGAGATCACTGACAATCGTGAAAACCGTGACAGCAGCGAAGGCAGCGACAGCGGCGGCAATAACAAGGACAATCGCAACCGCAATCGCAATGACAGAAACCGTGATCGCAATAATGACCGCAGTTCTGAAGACAACTCTGAGCGTAATTCTGAGCGTAATTCTGAGCGTAATGATAAAAATCAGGATCATCAGAACAAACCACAAGTTGAGGACCAAAACTCCGAAGCGATAGAAAATAGCGACAATAGTGATAAGCCACAACGACGCCCATCGAATCGCCGCCCACGCAACTCACAGCGTAACCGTAACCGCGGTGCTCGTACTGAAAATGCTGTCGATCAGAATACTGAGCAAACAGTGACAGACAATGAAGAGCAGCAAGCTCACCCGGTCGAAGCACCGGCGGTTAGTGAACAAGTCGAAGCGGCACAAGAAACGAGTACTGAAACTGAAGCCAACAACGCTGTGGAAACGCCTGTAGTAGCTGATGTGACTGCCGATGCAGTGACTAAGGTGGCTACTGACGTAGTCGCTGACACAGAGACCGAGCTAACAGCCGATGTTGAAGCCGTCGTTGAAGAAACCCCCGAAACTGAAGCAACTGAAGTCAGAAGTGAAGAATCCACAGAAACTGTAGCTGAA
>JBNMPW010000141.1:0-7980 GCA_051277205.1 Oceanicoccus sp.
AGCAGCACCATTACTTCAATTACGTGTTTTATGTTTCTGTATTTTTTGTGACTATGTTTTTGTGACTATGTTTCTGTGCCTGTATTTATTATAGCTATGTTTATTTCTTTGTTTCCTTGCTGTCATATAGCAACCATAACAACAAGGACTATAAATCGGCGGCTATTATAGCCTAGCCGCGCAGTGCTGTCCGGCGTCATATTGACAAGCTTAACCATCCATAATGGCTATCAATGGGGGCAAAACCATTACAAAACAAGTGCTGACCAACTTTAGTTTAATCTACCCACACCCGGCCATTGCGGAACAATCGCATCCACGCGCCATCTTCATTCCAATCTTCCGGCTGCCATGAGTTTTGGACCGCGCGAAAAACCCGCTCAGGATGAGGCATCATGATAGTCACTCGACCATCGGTACTGGCAACGCCGCTAATACCCTCAGGCGAACCATTAGGGTTTGCTGGGTATTGCTCGGTCACCGCCAGCTTATTATCAACATAGCGTAAGCTTACCGCATCGCTACCGGCTAATGCCTGTTGATGAGCGCTATCGCTAAACTCAGCTCGGCCTTCTCCATGGGCAATTGCCACTGGCATATGAGAGCCCGCCATTCCCGCCAACAGTATCGACGGTGACTCCTGTACTTTAACCAGTGCAACCCGCGCCTCAAACTGCTCCGACATATTGCGCACAAAACGGGGCCAATGGTCAGCACCAGGGATCAATGATTTCAGGGTCGACAGCATCTGACAGCCGTTACAAACACCTAAACTAAAGCTGTCGTCGCGATGGAAAAACTGCTGGAACTGATCGCGAGCACGGCTATTAAAGAGGATGGTTTTTGCCCAACCTTCGCCAGCACCCAAAACGTCACCGTAGGAAAAACCGCCACAGGCCGCCAAGGCTTTAAACTGGTCGAGCTCAACACGACCAGCAAGAATGTCACTCATATGAACGTCAACAGCTTCAAAACCGGCGCGATCAAAGGCCGCAGCCATTTCCATCTGGCCATTTACTCCCTGCTCACGCAGAATCGCTGCCCGTGGGCGCACGCCTTTATTAATCATTGCTGCTGCGATATCGTCGTTATGATCAAAGCTGAGTTGAGCCGATAGACCGGGATCATCTTGCAGTAAGCGATCGAACTCTTGCTCGGCACAGTCGGGGTTGTCACGCAATTTCTGAATATGGTAACTGGTTTCGCTCCACATGCGCTGATAATAACTGCGCTCATTATCTAACAGCGAGTCGCTGCCATTATTGATCCGAATACGGTCGTCGTGGTTGATCGAGCCAACCAAGGTTACCGCTGCCGCCAAACCGTGTTCGGTAAAGACTGCCTTTACAGCATCGGCATCACTAGAACGAATTTGCACAGCCGCTCCCAGCTCTTCATTAAATAAGGTGCCGAATGAATCAACACCTAGCTCTGCAATATTGACATCAATACCGCAGTGGCCGGCAAAACTCATTTCCAATAGGGTTGCTAACAAACCACCATCGGAGCGATCGTGATAGGCCAGTAATTTATCTTCTTCTAGCAATTGTTGAATAGCATTGAAAAAACCTTTCAGTAACTCTGGGCTATCAACATCGGCTGGATCATTTCCAATTTGGTTGTAGACCTGCGTCAAACAACTTGCGCCTAAGCGGTTTTGACCCAAGCCCAAATCGACTAACAGAATATCTGTACTACCCTGATCCGTTTTCAGCTGCGGAGTGGCAGTCTTGCGCACATCTAATACTGGCGAGAACGCGGTGATGATCAATGACATCGGCGCGGTAACGGACTTATCCTTGCCTTTATGTTCCCACGTAGTGCGCATCGACATCGAGTCTTTGCCCACCGGAATGGTGATACCTAATTGCGGACATAACTCCATTCCCACTGCTTTAACGGTGTCATAAAGCTTTTCATCTTCGCCGGGGTGACCGGCTGCACACATCCAGTTTGCCGACAGTTTAATATCTGACAGTTTGCCGATACGGGTTGCGGCGATATTGGTGATCGACTCACCAACGGCCATGCGACCCGACGCTGGGCCATCGATCAAAGCCATCGGCGTACGCTCGCCCATCGCCATCGCTTCACCCTTATTGCTATCATAGGACACCGTCGTTACCGCGCAATCCGCTACCGGCACCTGCCAAGGTCCAACCATTTGGTCGCGGGTAACCATACCCGTTATAGAGCGGTCACCGATGGTAATCAAAAAGCTTTTACTGGCTACAGTCGGCAATTTTAAGATGCGTTCGGCGGCATCATTGATCTCGAGTCTGGCGGTGCTAAAACCCGGCTTGTTATATTTGATACGTTCAATCTCGCGGTGCATTTTTGGCGGCTTGCCAAACAAGATCGACATCGGCAAATCAACGGGGTTATTTTTAAAATGGCTATCGCGCACCCGCAAATGTTGATCGTCAGTGGCTTCACCTACCACCGCATAAGGACAGCGCTCGCGCTGACAAATGGCTTCAAACACAGCCAAGTCATTAGGCTTAACCGCCATCACATAACGCTCTTGGGATTCGTTACACCAAATCGCTAAGGGCGACATACCGGGCTCGTCATTAGGAATATTGCGCAGCTCAAAATTACCACCACGGCCGCCATCTTTGACCAACTCAGGGAATGCATTGGATAAACCACCAGCACCGACATCATGGATAAACGCAATCGGGTTTTTCTCAGCCATCCCCCAACAGCGGTCGATAACTTCCTGACAGCGACGTTCTATTTCAGGGTTTTGCCGTTGCACAGAGGCAAAGTCTAGATCTTCACTGGAGCTACCGGAGTCCATACTGGAAGCAGCACCGCCACCTAAACCAATCAACATAGCGGGGCCACCCAAGGCGATAAGCTTACAGCCAGCGGGAAATTCTTGTTTAATAACATGCTCCGCTTTGATGTTGCCATAACCACCGGCAATCATCACTGGCTTGTGATAACCGCGACGTTCAATACCGGCAGGGCCATTAACAGTCTCTTCGTAGGTGCGAAAATAACCATTCAAATTAGGGCGGCCAAATTCATTATTAAAAGCAGCACCGCCTAACGGACCTTCTATCATAATATCCAGAGCTCTGACAATACGATCTGGCTTGCCGTATTCGAGCTCCCAAGGTTGTTCGTAGCCGGCAATTTTTAAATTAGATACCGAAAAACCAGTCAGACCAACTTTAGGTTTAGAGCCACGGCCGACGGCACCTTCATCGCGGATCTCTCCACCGGAACCGGTACCTGCGCCGGGGAAAGGAGCGATCGCCGTTGGATGATTATGGGTTTCTACCTTCATCAGCAGATGGATATCTTCCTGCTGATACTGATAAGCATGGCTGATCGGGTCGGGATAAAAACGCCCCGCTTTACTGCCTTCGACCACCGCGGCATTATCCGTGTAGGCTGACAGCACACCTTCACCGCCAAGTTCATTGGTGTTTCTGATCATTTTGAAAAGAGATAAGTCTTGCTCTTCACCATCGATTGTCCAGCTGGCATTAAAAATTTTGTGGCGACAATGCTCCGAGTTGGCTTGTGCAAACATCATTAATTCAACATCGCTGGGATTGCGCCCCAATTCGACAAAGCTGTCTACCAGATAATCAATCTCATCATCGGCCAATGCTAAGCCCAAGCTCAAATTGGCATCGGCCAAAGCCTCAAAACCACCCGTCAACACATCAACCGTAGTTAACGCCATCGGTTCATCATGACTGAACAACGCCTCTGCTTGCTGTAAATCGTCCAGCACAGTCTCAACCATACGATCATGCAGTGCATCTTTAATGAGTCGGGCATGCTCAGCGTTTAAAGATTTTTCTGCGCGCACATAATAAGCGGTACCACGCTCAATACGCATAATCACAGTGAGGCCCGCATTGTGGACAATGTCACCGGCCTTACTTGACCATGGCGAGATAGTGCCTGCTCGCGGTAGCACTAAAAATAGCTGCCCATCTTCATTAACCGCTTCCGCCTTGGGCCCATAATGTAATAACTGTTCAAGAATAGATTGCTGCGGTGCCGGTAAGCTATCCCCCGCTTGGGCCTGCAATTGACTGAAGTGAATAAATTGGCTTGATATATCCGTTAAATGAGGGATTGAGGACTTTAAAGTGGCTAACAACTTCTGCATACGGAAGTCTGATAAAGCCTGCGCGCCACGGGTAATCAGCATAATGCTTTTGGACCTATTTTGATCAGTGGGGGGTCTGGAAAGAACGCTATTCTACTGGAAGTTGGCGCCAGACTTAAGCCGTCATCCCTATAAATGTCTGAATCTGGTGCATTTAATTCACCACTTAACAGACATTTGTTCAGATGCGGCAATTTTTGCCCCCGATAACAAGACGAGAACGGTCAGAGCCTATAAACTAGTCAATAAATTCACACTGACAAAAGCCCATGGCCGCCACCCATCCATCGTTAAATCGTCGCTTTCAACTATTGTTAACTGCTGTCCTGTTTATCAGCACACTGCTGTTAATGGCTGGCTGCTCTAACGACAAGCAAGCCACCAGCATTCAACAACAAGGCGTGCTCAAAGTTATTTCGCGCAACGGCCCCACCACCTATTTTGAAGACCGCAATGGCCCCACCGGCTTTGAATACGAATTAGCAAAACTGTTTGCTGACTTTTTAGAGGTAGAATTGGATGTCACCGTGGTGCACAGTCTCGAAGAAATCTTTCAAGCCTTGGATAACAATGAAGTGCACTTAGCCGCCGCAGGCTTAACCATCACTGAAGATCGGCATAAGCGGATGAACTTTTCGCCCTCTTACCTTGATATAAAACAGTATGTGCTTTACCGCACTGACCAGCCGCGACCGCGATCCCCCGATGAGCTTATCAACAAAGAAATACTGATTATGGCCGACAGCAGCCACAATGAGATTTTCGAAAACTTGCTGCAACTATGGCCGGAATTAAAATGGCGAGCCGCCACCGATGTCGAAACAATCGATCTGCTAGATTTACTGAGCGATGGCGAAATTGACTTTACGGTGCTTGATTCAAATGAATATATCGCCAACCGAGGCTTTTACCCACGGCTAGATATCGCCTTTGAAGTTGGTGAAGCTAGCAAACTAGCTTGGGCACTGCCTGGCAATATAAAGTCACCCGAATTAGCCGAGCAACTCGAAGAATTTTTTATGCAGATAGAACAAGACGGTAGCTTGCGGCAGCTGCAAGAGCGCTTTTACAGTCACAGCGAACAAGTCAACCAAATGGGTTCGCTTACCTTTAGCCAAGCCCAACATAAGCGGCTGCCCAAGTATCAGCAACTGATTGAACAGGTAGCCGATGAATACAGCATGGACTGGCAGTTATTAGCCGCTATCAGTTATCAGGAATCATACTGGAACCCCAAAGCTCGATCGCCAACCGGTGTCCGTGGTATGATGATGTTAACCCTGCCCACCGCCAAAGAGATGGGCACTAAAAACCGACTCGACGCAGAACAGAGCCTGCGCGGCGGCGCGCGTTACTTCAAAAAAATTCTGCGCCGCATACCTGAACGCATTACTAATCCCGATCGCACCTGGTTCGCCTTGGCCGCTTATAATGTTGGCATGGGCCACCTGGAAGACGCCCGCAAGATCAGCCAACGGCAAGGCGGCGACCCAGACATATGGGCCGATGTGAAAGATAGTTTACCGCTGCTGAGTAAACGTCGTTGGTACAGCACCACCAAGCATGGTTATGCACGCGGCCACGAACCGGTAATCTATGTGCAAAACATTCGCCACTACTATAACTTGCTCAACTGGGCTGAATTGGCCAAGACACGGACACCACCTCCACAGCAAATGGATCAGTATTTACCCGCTGATTTACGTGGCGATTTTAAGGGCATGTAAGTATATTGATGCTAAGCAAAAAAAAAATGCTGTCATAAAGTAAAACTGAGCATGGCCCAACAAATACTTTGGGTACTGGCTACCATTCACTCAAAAAACAATAACAAAGCTTAAAAGAGTTTCTATGTACACTATTTTTTCTCGCAATAAAGTCGTTGTCACCAGCATGCTATGCCTTGTATTTCTTAACAGTTGCGCCTTCCTTAGTGGCCAGCATCTAGATAAGCTTTATGGAAAACAACAAGTTGTCGACAGAGCAGTTAAAGGTGCAATAGCTGGCCCAGAGTACTACCACGATATAAAACCGATCATTGATAATCGCTGCATAGTCTGCCATGGCTGTTATGACGCTCCCTGCCAATTAAAAATGAACAGCTTTGAAGCCATAGACCGCGGCGCCAGCAAAGATAAAGTCTATGACGGAGGCCGTTTATTAGCGGCTAATATCAGCCCTTATTCTGCACACAATACCGGCTCGCAAGTCTGGCGAGAACAAGGCTTCCACCCAATATTCAACGAAAGAAAACAGGGCCCTGAAGCCAATACTGCCGCAGGATTAATGTATCGTTTGTTAGAACTTAAACAGCAACATCCCTTGCCCAGCGACGAGATTTTACCCCCCAGCTTCGACCTCGCCTTAAACCGCGATGAGCAGTGCCCTCGCATCGAAGAATTTGATCAATATGCGGCTGACAAACCCTTATGGGGGATGCCCTATGCTTTACCGGCGATTAAAGACAGCGAACAAAAAATAATAGCGGAGTGGCTGAAAAACGGCGCCAAAGTTAATTATGCAAACTTAAACCCCGACATAGATAAATCCGAAGTAGAGCGCTGGGAAACTTTTTTGAATGGTGAATCTATGAAAGAAAAATTGATGAGCCGCTATATTTATGAGCATCTATTTTTAGCCAATGTCTACTTTAGCACTTCATCGGCCCCCAGTCGCGATGATAGAAGCTTCTATAAACTTGTGCGGTCTAAAACTCCGCCTGGTACCGCAATCGATAGTATTATTACTCGTCGCCCATTTGATAGCCCAGCAACAGATATTTTCTACTACCGTCTGCAATATAATAAAGCCACTATATTAGCCAAACAGCATATGCCCTACCTGCTCGATGACAATCGATTCGAGCGTTGGCAGCACTTATTTTTTGGCATTGATTATCAGGTCAGCTACCTTCCCAGTCACGACCCGGCTGTTGCCTCCAACCCTTTTGAAACCTTTAAACAGCTACCAGTAACTACCCGTTATCGTTTTATGCTCGATGAAGCACAGTTCACAATTATGGGCTTTATCAAAGGACCCGTTTGTCGCGGGCAGGTTTCATTAAATGTTATCAACGATCATTTTTGGGTCATATTTACCGATCCACTAGCGGAAGAAAAATATCAGACCGAGGAGTTTTTACTCAAGCACAGCAAGCATTTAAGTATGCCCGCTGAAAAAGAAAGCAGCGCACTGAGACCAATAACAAGCTGGATCAAATATTCACAACAAGAAAAAGACTATATCAAGGCAAAACAACAGCGCTTCGATGAGAATTTCTCCGAGGGAAAAAAGGTCGATATTTCTTTATTATGGGATGGCGATAAACACAACAGAAATGCCAGCCTCACAATTTTCAGGCATTTTGATAGTGCTACTGTAGCCAAGGGTCTGATTGGCGACACCCCTAAAACCGCTTGGGTAATAAGCTATTCCTTATTAGAAAGAATTCATTATTTATTGGTGGCAGGCTTTGATGTTTATGGCAATGTCGGCCATCAGTTACTGACCCGCTTATATATGGATTTTCTGCGAATGGAAGGCGAAAACTCCTTCCTTAAGTTGTTACCCAAAGATACTGCCAAAAAAGAACTAGAATTTTGGTATCGCGGCGAGGAGAAACAAGTAGCCGATTATATTAACGAACTTAACAGCAGAGATCACGAAACCTCAGCTATAAAATATACAACCGACAACCCAAAGAAAGAGTTTTTTCAATTATTGAAAAAACATGTTGGTTCGAATGTGATCGCCCCTGACATTATTAACAGCCAACCAGCACTGCCAACATTCTTCACCTACCAGAGCAAACTACAGAGGCTATCTACCGTAAAAGGCATAGC
>JBNMPW010000142.1:0-7942 GCA_051277205.1 Oceanicoccus sp.
AAGTGCCTGGATACAACCCTTCAAACCAGGGTATTCAGCCAATACAATAGCCACAGGCATTGCCGAGCACATATCACTAAAACGGCCCTTGTCATCGAAGCGTTGGCGAAATTTGGCGAGATCTACAAAATCCAGCAAGCGAGGCAGAATACCGCCGGAGATATAAACCCCCCCTGCCGAGCCAACCATTAAACCAATATCGCCGGCAACGGATGCTAGAATGTCGCAAAAGTCTTTCACCGCTTGCAGACAATAGACATCACCCGCTTTCGCCCCCGCTGTTACTTCCGGTGCACTTAGTTCACGATCATAACCGTCTATCATGCAGTTAGCCCAATACAGGTTAGCTAAGCCCATACCTGACAGTACTCGCTCAACAGATACCCGCGGGTAACGCTGCCACAGCATATTTAGTAACTTTGCTTCGTGCTCGTTAGTGGCAGCAAAAGCCACATGGCCGCCTTCTGAAGGAAGAATATCGCCGCTTGGCAACATTGCGGAAACACCTAAACCAGTACCAGGGCCAACCACCGCAGTCACCTGCTGCCCTAACGGCCGTGGTTTACCGACCCATTGTAATTCAGCCTCCGTAAAACTAGCGGTACTCAAGACCTGCGCCGTGAAGTCATTAATGATTGTAACCGGCAACCCCAAGGCTTGTTGTAACTCACTGCAGCTAAAAGCCCAGTGATTATTGACTATATCAATATGGTCATTTCCCACTGGGCCTGCAATAGCGAGGCAGATTTTTTCAACAGACTCTAATTGCTGCTTCGCCATATAAGCGCGCACCGCATCAATTAAAAAAGGGAAATCAGCGCAAGGAAAAACCTCGATGGCTAATAAAGTATTACTGTCTGAATGCACGTAGGCAAAACGTGCATTGGTACCGCCAATATCGGCGACAATCTGTACTGGCTTAATCATAACATCTCTTAAACAGTTAATTTTCTAAGCCCGCATTATTCACTAAATACGGCACAAAAAAAATGATTAATTGGCATATTAACTATGCCGAATATTAACCAGCTTGCGGATGGAAAATTCTCAGTCTTTATACGAAGGGTCGATCCGATCAATCTTACGCAGCATGGCATTAAACTCCAACTCACCCGCCGCTTTACCCGACAATTGAACTTTTAATAGCTGTTCTGTCTTATTGGCGATGTCATCACTGATAGCTATTACCGGCTTGCCGCTGGCATCACTAGCGACTTGTATCTCGCAAGCGCGCTGTAGAACCCAAGTATTTCCAAACATTGCCGCAATGGTCCCGCCACAACTCAGCAAACCATGGTTGCGTAAGATTAATTGATTTTTATCCCCTAGATTTTTTACCAGCCGTGTTTTCTCATCGGGCGATACCGTCAAGCCCTCAAAATCATGATAAGCCACCTGATTATGCAACAACACCGAATAAAAATTATCACTGCGCAAACCCTGTTGCTGACAAGCCACTGCCATGCCGGCATCGGTGTGCAAATGAGAAATACAATGAGCATCAGGGCGCGCGGCATGAATCGCGCTGTGAATTAACATACCTGCCGGGTTAACAAGATAAGGTGTGTCGTCGATGACATTACCACCAATATCAACTTTGATGAGATTCGAAGCGGTTACTTCACTGTAGTGTAGACCGTAGGGGTTAATTAAAAAATGAGGCTGATCACCTGGTATTTTGACGGTGATGTGGTTGTAAATCAACTCACTCCACCCCAAATCATCAAAAATTCTATAACAAGCCGCTAGCTGCACACGCAGTTCATGCTCTATGTCATTCATCATATTTATTCTCGCAATCTATGGGTTGTAGCTATTACTGCGCTCTCGTCACAGCTCTGGCACATGTATTTCGGTCTCAGTCTGGTTTAACATGACCATGATCTGAATATTTTTACTTTTGCATGCAGAATTTCCTGCCTATAGGTTACGAGAACACTCTACGTTGAACCTCAGTTTTTTTCGGGGATGTTACCCAGAGACGGCCCAATGGTTCGCTGGGGCCCAACTAATGTTGTATCGATAGGGCGAAAACCCATGTCGAAGGCTGGGGAATCCTTAGTGAGAGTGAAATCGCCTCGTTTAGGTGCATGGAATAAAGGGTCGGCTATGCGAGAGTTTTGGTCGTTCCCCTTTGCCTGCCATTTATCAAAACTCATTCCATCGAACTGTATGGGCTCGGTGGCGGTCGAGAAGTACAAATTGCGGTCAATGACGAAGTTGCCGTTGCTCCAATTTGAACCGAGCGTTTGGGTGTTGTCAAAGTAGACAATGTTTCGTTTAAAATAGAACGAGTTGTGCTCTTCCTCGCGGGTCCGCATAATTTGTCCCGTCTTCGAGAAAGCCAAAATGTTGTTTTGAACTCGGTTATCACGACCGTAGTGCTGATGGAAGCCGCCCGACTTGGTACGATACACGATATTGTTTTCCATCAATATGTCGCTACTGCCTTCGTCGGTATAAAGCCCCCACCCGCCGTAATTGTAGGACTCAATGTCATGGAAGATATTATTGCGCACCTGCGTACCAGGCGACTCACCTAACAGATAGATGCCCCCCATATCGCTCAATACGCCCTTGCCAATATCATGCACATGGTTGAACTCTATCAAATTGTGATGCGCCGTGCTCTTGGTATAGCCCCAGGACCACCCCACCGATACGCCAGTGTAGTAAAAATCATGGATGGCGTTATGGGCGACCCGGTTATAAGACGCCCGCCCGATCCAGACACCCACGCCTTCCGGGTAGACATAGCCACCATCATAGATAGCGTTGTGCACCGCGGTGTTGTAACCCGAGCGCTCCTTCTCGGTGGCGCCTTCCTGCATATGTCCTAGACGAATGCCACCAGCACCCAAATGATGAATCCGACATTGCTCGATGCGGTTGTGAGTAGTACCGGCGCTGAACCAAACACCGTAGTTGCTGGTCTGGGTTATTTCACAGCGACGCAGGGTCACGTGCCGTGCGCCCCAGGCCTGGAACGCAGCAGTGACCGGATGCGCCGCCTGGTAGCTTCGGAGCCCTTTCTTAGGGATAGGTAGATTGGTATGCGCAAGGGTCAGATTCTCTACCAGCACATGTTCGACGAACTCACCCTTCTTGGGAGCGCCCCTGAGCACAACAATCATCTCAAAACGGGGGGCCACTACTTCGACCGAATCGGGTGTTTCTCCTTCGCGGGGCCGGTAGTAAAGCAACCCCGTTTGCTGGTCGAGGTACCACTCACCGGGTGCGTCGAGGGCCTGGCGCACGTGCTGCACGATATACCGCTGTTTCGGCCCCCAGCGTTCGAAAGCCCAACTTACAGGCCTCTTAAAGTTGGCGATTTGTGCATGCTCTTCTAGTTTGGCAATGCGGTTGTGCGAAACATCCCAGGAATGCATGGTACGGATCACGGCCTGATCAATATCCAGCCATGGCTGGATATCACCGGGCTCGAATTTAAAGGCAGTTCTTTCACGGCTCACCGCTCTACCGGAGGCGCCAGAGACGTCAGGCGCTTTACCTGCCGTGTAGAAATATCCTTTGTTAGGTGATCGGGCAGGTTCACGAAACTCCCCGTCCACCCAGATAGCACTGAGTGCTATGCGACCGCCCGCACGGGCATACCAATCAGTAACCCATACATCGCCTTCGATCAGCCATTTCTGAATGGGTAATCCACCGCTGATACGCGTAACGCTACCCTTTGCTGCGCTGCCGACAATTTTGAGTGGTTTGTTCGGCAATCCGCTATGCGCAGGCGTTAGTACAATCGGGGCATCCAGCCAATAAGTTTGCGCTGCAAGAACGAGCGTAATCGCTGCTTCGGGCTTTTCAGAGCGCAAGCTAACAACCCGCTCGAGAGCAGACGCGATGCTCGCTGCCTCTTCAAATGCCTCATCAATTTCAATAATTACCGATTGCGAATGAACGAAGAGTGGCGCTCCCAGTATTAACATCACTAGCACTAGACGGGACCCGTTCATTTTCATGTCTCTTCTGATTGTGACCAACACAGTGACCAACGATTATAATAGCTAGCGCCTAATATACAGCTTCAGTCCACTCTAAATATGATTGAATATACCGCAGACGTTATCGTCCTGAAAGGGGAGAAATATTATACCGATAGATTAAACCCAGCAGTTTGATGACTGAAGATTTTGGCCAAAATGATACTGTTTTAACAGCGCCTCAAACTTACATCTCGATAAGGGTTTTAGTGACCGATGAAATACAGTTTTATGAAATGAAAAAGCCTGAATACTTTGACGTTATAATGTTAAGTATTGCTTACATTATAAGGTCTAGAATTCAGGCTTTTTTACTTACAAATAAAAAAATCGATATTACTTATGCAGATTTTTTACGCTTAATACCGGCCAAACCTAGTAAGGCTGAACCAAACAACCAAGCGGCAGCAGGTACAGGAACGGCAGAAGCTTCTACGCCCAAGTAAATGTCATCAATCAGTATCTCACCGGCTAATAAGCTTTCACCATCGATTGGACCGATGCCCTGAACCATCTCAAGGAATGCAGCCGTAGCGCCTAAGGGTACGGGGCCTAAATCATAGGTAAACTCGGTCCACGTTGCAGTATTGATATTAGTATGGAAGAAAACGTTATTACTCGTTGATAGAATATTGCCACTGGCATCTAGGTAACGCAGTGAGAACAGAGCGTTACCTGTAGTGCCAGCCGATCCCTTGGCCCAAAAACTAAACATTGGGTTGTCGCCTGCGATGAGAGGTGCCAAACCACCATCGTCGACAGAATTTTGCAGCATTACAGCAGCAGATAATTGCGGAGACATTAGGCGGGCTGAATATGTGCCAGTACGAGCATCCGTTGATAGTGAATAGCCGGAATTGGCGCTCAACCATGAATCTGCTTGGCCACCGCTAACGTTCTCGAAGCCACCATTGGCAAAACCATTGACAGTTGCAGCTTGTGCCGCTGTCGAGCCCAATAATATAGCTGCAGCCAGTGCTACGTTTTTATGAGTATTGTTCAGCATTTTTAGTTCCTTTATCTTAGTTACAGTTCTAATCAGCATTAGTACTTTGTTGGTTACAGTTTTGTAAGTCGAGAATTTCATATTCATCTAGCCTGCGCTAGAGCAATGCGATAAGGAGGACTTAGTTTGCGGCAGGCGTCATATCGGTGAGATAAGGGGGACTTATTCCGCGACGAAGCCAAGACTCAAAAATTGTAATCAATGAGCTGTTAGCGTGTAGAGTAGCAACATGGCACTAAAGGCTGCGTTGCTGCGCTTCTAAATTTCATTGAATGTTCCGCTGGCTTTATTGTCATTAAAACAGCGGCATTGTCATGCCGACAATGAATTCCAACAGTGTTTAAAAATGAAAAAACCTGAATCTTTTAAAATTACAATGTTAAATGGTGCTTACATTATAGCTTCTCAAATTCAGGCTTTCTTATTCGCACATTAAAAAACTTCGACGTTAATTATGCAGTTTTTTTACGTTTAATACCTGCCAAACCTAGTAATGCTGAACCGAACAACCAGGCGGCTGCGGGCACGGGTACCGCCGTTGTCTCTACGACACCCAGCCACACGTCATCGATAATCACGGTGCCTGCATCGAAGACGATTCCGTCAACGCTCGTGCCGATCGGGCCAATGGCTTGACTGAACTCGACGAGGGCAGATGTAGCGCCCACGGGTACGGCCAAGCTATCGGAAATAAAGGTCCATTCATTCCAGCTGATCAAATTGCCAATATTCACCGCCCCAGTGTCAGCTAAAATATTGCTATCACTATCGAGGTAGCGCAGTGCGTAGGTAAGGTTACCGGTGGTGCCTTGAAAGCCCGTGACCCAGAAGCTAAAATCGGGTGTGTCGCCCGCGGTCAGGGGCGGTAGACCGCCATCCTCGATCGAGTTTTGCAATGCAACCGCGGCACTCACCGGTCGAGACGACAATCTCAACGCACGCGCTCCGGTACGACTATAGCCCGATATGCTATAGCCTGACGCGACGCTTGCCCAACTATCCGCTGCGAATGGAGTACCCGTTTCGAAGCCGCCGTTGGCAAAGCCATTTACTATTGCGGCCTGTGATACTGACGAACTCAATAACACAGCTGCTGCCAATGCTACGTTTCTATGAATATTTTTTAACATTTGTAAAACCTCTATTTGAGTTACAGCTCTAACTGCATTAGCACTTTGTTGATTTCATTTAAAGTACTTCGAGAGTTTCACATCCATTTAATAGACGCTATAGCAATAAGATAAGGAGGACTAATTTTGCGGTCGGTGCCATATAAGTGTAATGAAAATAGATTTTTGTCCTTAAATAAAACCGTTTTTATGACGCTTCGGCATCATAGCGACTATTACAAAAAATAAAGTTACTAAGGCGGCTGTTAGATATGATCTACAGGGTTTCGGTAACTTTTAGTAGCAGCCTCGATACGATAAAGAGCCGGTTCAGAGAGAGGGCTGTTCTTCAGACACTAGGCATGCCGATAGGGCTCTACCTGCAAGAGGGCTGGGTCTAGAGGGGCTAGTTCATCACTAAGATATCAAGCCCATTGTCACTCATAAACCACGCAAGTGAGAGTTTATCACTCCCTGATTAACCAGAAATAATCACGCATCCATTCAATGCCAAAAATAACAATAAACAGAGCTACAAGAGATGGTTCATAGATGCTCTTTGGATGTACTTAAGCAAACCAAACTATCAAAACCTTAGCGTAGTCGCGAAATAATACGTCAGTTTTACACCAATGTAGTTTATGGAGAATATAATCCTATTCGTAACCTGCTATCTAAATGGAAGGCACTCAACTATCGAACTTAAAAAAAGGTGCATAACGGCAAAACAAATGTTTATCCATTATAGACCTCTTAATAGTTAACTCCGAAACAGCCCATGATTGCTAACAAACCACTGATAAGCATTATCCAACCCCTCTTTTAAATTATACTGTGGCTGCCAACCCAATCCGTTAAGTTTGCCAGTATCCATCAGTTTACGGGGAGAGCCATCAGGCTTGCTGCTGTCAAAAACCAAATCTCCATTAAAACCAACTACCTCAGAGATAGTCTCAGCTAATGTTCGAATAGTGATATCCACACCCGTACCGACGTTTATATGGGACAGCATCGGCGCAGTAACGGCCTGATATTGCGCCGCCGGCAATGCCATTACATGCAAACTTGCTGCTGCCATATCATCCACATGGAGAAATTCTCGCATAGCATTTCCAGTACCCCAGATCTCAACTGATGACTGCTTATTAACTACAGCATCATGAAACTTACGAATTAATGCTGGAATAACATGACTATTCTCAAGATGAAAATTATCCTGCGGGCCATAAAGGTTAGTCGGCATAATAGAGCGATAATCAGTGCCATATTGGCGATTATAGGATTCACATAATTTAATACCCGCAATTTTAGCAATTGCATAAGGCTCATTAGTAGGCTCTAGCTCTCCGGTTAACAACGCTGACTCCTGCATCGGCTGTTCCGCCAGTTTAGGGTAAATACAAGAGCTGCCCAAAAACAATAAACTCTGTACACCCGCCGCATAAGCCTCATGAATCACATTGGCCTCTATCATCAAATTTTGATAAATAAATTCTGCTGGATAAGTGTTATTAGCATGAATCCCACCTACTCGGGCCGCTGCCAACACTACATAATCAGGCTGTTGCGCCTGCATAAAATCGCGCACTGATGATTGAGACAATAAATCCAATTCATCACGACCACGCGTAATAACCTCACTACAGCCTTCGGCATGTAGACCTCTAACGATAGCCGAACCTACCATACCCCGGTGACCGGCAACGAAAAATTTTGCTGATTTATTCAACACAGAAATTTCCACTTTTTACTACTAATTTTACGTCCATTACCGCTGCAGCATGAAACCTGTAGGGTTAATGGCATGAATCAACATAGTATTCATG
>JBNMPW010000143.1:0-7857 GCA_051277205.1 Oceanicoccus sp.
CGCTGGTCTTGGTTGCAAGATGAGTGTCAGCAGATGCTTGATAACTATGCCAACCGTGATGCAGTCAGCCAATACTTTAAAAAAGTAAAGTCAGCGTGGAAGTTATCGGCGGCGGAATTGGCGGTATTACAGCAGCTAACCGGTTGGCGCGAAGAGCTAGCCCGCGAGCTTGATAAACCCCGTGGCCGCATTTTAAAAGATCGCAGCTGTTTTGATATTGCCCGCCTGAGACCAAAAACGCTGAACGACTTAGCCGCTATAGATGAAGTTGGCCACGGTACTGTTCGTAAATACGGCGATCAGGTTTTGGCTTTGCTTGAAACCGCGTCGGCAATACCGCAGCAGCAATGGCCGGCAAGAATGCCCAAACCATTGCCGCCGGCAACCGGTACTATACTAAAACGCCTGAAGGTCGGAGTAAGAGCGAAGGCAGAGCAATTAGATTTAGCACCAGAGTTACTGGTAAAAAAACGTGATTACGAAGAACTATTAAGATCCGGTTTTGATGGTGCGGATTATGTGTTACCGCAAAGCTTAGCGGGTTGGCGCAAGTCAGTAATTGGCGATGAGCTATTGGCTATTTTGACCGCGGAAGTCACAAAATGAAAAAGATTTGTGGCGTTTATCGTAGCGGTAAAAAAGAAGGTATGTATTTGTATGTCAATAAAGCAGAAGAGTTGAGCCGCGTGCCCGAAACTTTATTAAGGCGGTTTGGTAAAGCCGAATATGCGATGACATTAGTGTTGCATACCGAGCGCGAATTAGCCCGGGTTGATGTCAACAAAGTGATGGCTGAACTAGACGAAAACGGCTTTTATTTACAGTTGCCTCCTCAGCCTGAGCAGTATATGAAATCCCTGCGCGATAAAAATAGTAAGATGTAACGTTGATGACAGACTCGCAACCCCGTTTTTGGGAACATAAAAGCTTAGCTGAAATGAGCCGTGAAGAATGGGAGTCATTATGTGATGGCTGTGCCAAATGCTGTCTACATAAACTTGAAGATGAAGACAGTGGCGAGGTGTTTTACACCAAAGTTGTTTGTCGCTATATGGATGACAACTGTCGCTGCACCGAATATCAGCAGCGCAATATATTAGTACCTGCCTGTGTTTGGTTGCGGCCCGAAGATGTGGCGGAGTTCCATTGGCTGCCGTCAACCTGCGCTTATCGTTTGGTGGCAGAGGGTCAGCCGTTGCCGAGTTGGCACCCGCTGATTTCGGGTTCGGATCAATCGGTACATCAAGCCGGCGTGTCCATTCAGGGTAGGGCGCTCAACGAAGAGTATGTACACCCTGACGGTTTTGAAGAGCATATTATACATTGGGTAGAATAAGCCCGGCAACTTCAGTAAGAGCGCCAAGTAACTGCATTAGTAAGAGCATCTAGAAACTATGGAAATGACGAGCGATTATTATCAAACATGGGCTATATATTGGGGTGCTGTGGTGGTTGCTGTTTTTTTATTCTGGCTGCTGCTGCGTAAATTTAAACGTCCGACACTAACGTATAGCTTATTGATAATGTTGTTGGCTTTGTTGCTGACGCCGGCAGCGCCGGAGGCTGAACGCGGCTATTGGGTGCCAGCGTATATGGTGGCATTGATGGAGGGTCTCAATGAGGGCTTTGAGGCGGCAATGCCCTATTTATGGCCGGTTATCTTTATGATGGTTTTGTTACCGTGCCTGCTGTTCATAGGGCGTGTTATTGCTGCCAAGCTCACATCGGCAGGTCAAGCATCAATGCCGCCATTATCGTCCGGCGCTGAAGTAAGCAAAGAGTCTTCAAATAACGCAAGAAGTGAAGCATCCTCTGCGCTAGATACAACCACTGCACCCTCTATAGCAACGCCGCCTCAGCAGTCCTAAAGTGACAATTGTCGCCTTTCTTGGCTGTTGTGAATCTTAAAGAATCTGCTATAACTATTGTTAATGTGCGATTTATCTAATCTTGAGAGCAGTCGTAACATCCCAATTGGATTGTGGGTAGAGATGCTACCTAGCCTAACAGTGAGTTTCAGTTGCTATGAAAATGATTCCTAAAATTGCACTGCTAGTTGGCTTGTTACTGATGGCTAATTCATTACAGGCAGAGCCAATCGATCTCAGTGATAGTAATCAAAAGTCAGATGTGCGGATAGTGATTGATATATCGGGCAGCATGAAACAAAACGATCCGCAAAACCTTCGTCGCCCAGCCTTAGAGTTATTGGTGCGCTTGTTTCCGGAAAACGCCAAAGCCGGTGTTTGGACTTTTGGTCAATGGGTCAATAACCTGGTGAAAAGCCAGCCGGTTGATGATGCTTGGCGACAACGCGCCTTACTGCAAGCAACCAAAATCAATTCAGTTGCTATGCGCACGAATATCCCCGCAGCATTAAAAGCAGCGGTCAATGATATTGATAAGCTGGATCCAGCTTATAAGGTACACCTCATATTATTAACCGATGGCATGGTCGATGTGTCGGCTGATGCCGCGGAAAGTGCTGTTGCGCGGCAGCGAATTATCGAGCAGATATTACCAGCGCTGAGTAAAGCCGGCGTGACCATTCACACGGTAGCCTTGTCACAAAATGCCGATCAAGAATTAATGGAGTTGTTGGCGCAAGAGACCGGCGGCTTATCGGCGGTGGCGGAAACCGCCGAGGACCTTACAAATATATTCCTGCAGGCATTTGATGCCGCGGCACCGGCCGAGCAAGTACCTCTAGTGGGTAATAACTTTTCAGTTGATAGTAGTATTGATGAATTTACCGCCTTGGTTTTCCGATTGACGGATACGCCTGCTTCGATATTAATTAGCCCCTCGGGTGAGCGCATAAGCGCCGATCAACATAGCGATAGCGTTAGCTGGTTTGGCGAAAAAAACTATGACTTAATCACTGTAAAAAAACCGCAGACTGGCGAGTGGGCGATAGATGCTCAACTTGAACCCAATAGCCGCATTACCATCATCAGTGACTTGAACTTGCAGGTAAAGGCCTTAGCTAAAAGTCGCTTTGTTGGTGATCAAGCGGACATCTTGGCCGCTTTACAAGAGCAAGCCGAAACCATCACCCGTCCTGAATTTCTTAACTTAGTTGATATGTTAGTCGATATCACGCGTCGCGATGACGGCGAGCAATGGCAGCTGTCATTGTCCGAGTATAACCCGATACCTGAAAACGGCTTGTTTGCCGCTACCTTAGAGCCCTTTGCCCAAGAAGGTGTCTATGATGTGGTGGTTAGTGCTAATGGTAAGACTTTTCAACGGCAACAGAAACAAACCCTAGCAGTGCGCGAGCTATTTGATATTCGTGTCAGCTCCAGTAGTGATGAGCTGCCACTGCATAAGGTGAAATTGTTTATCCGTGACCGCAGTATTGATGTCGATAGCATCGAGGTGATCGCCAATATCGAAACCCCGGATGGAAGTAGTCAGCGACTTGCTGTTAGCAAGGTCGCTGATCGCCGTTGGCAAATAGAGCTGCAAAGTGACGAGCAGCCAGGTTATTACCGGGTTAATTTTGAATTGAGTGGCAAGCTAGAAACGGGCGAAATCTATCAGCGTGCTACAAAAACTGTAGCGATCAAGCATTTAGTCAATGGCGATGTGCCAGCGTCTGAGCCAGAGCCCGTATCTGAGTCAAAACCCGAACCAAAAGCTGATATTCCAGAATCACAAGTAGAGCCGCTTGCTGAAGCTGAATCAGAACAACAGGGGATGGGTTGGTTACTCTATCTCGGTATTGGCTTAGCTAACTTATTAATTATCGGTTTAGGGTTTGTCGCCTATAAAACCGTCTCAGGTAATAAGGCCTCAGAAGCTTTGTTAGCTGAAGAAATTGACGATAACGAAGAGCTTGGTGATAATAAAGTGGAGACAGCCGCGGCCATGGCTGCTGCTGACAATGTGGAGCTGAATGCTCCGGTACAAGCTTTAGAGCTTGGGCCTGCTGCTGCGACTGAGGGCGCTGACACAGAGCTGGACCTTGGTGAGGAGATGATGGACATAGGGGGAATTGATCTAGACGAAGTAGATGTCGATTTGGCTGAACCAGAACCAGAACCAGAACCAGAACCAGAACCAGAACCAGAACCAGAACCAGCACCAGAACCAGAACCAGCACCAGCACCAGAACCAGCACCAGAACCAGAACCAGAACCAGCACCAGAACCAGCACCAGAACCAGCACCAGCACCAGCACCAGCACCAGCATCAGAACCAGAACCAGAACCAACACCAGCACCAGCACCAGCACCAGAAGCAGCACCAGAAGCAGCACCAGAAGCAGAAGCAGAAGCAGAAGCAGAAGCAGAAGCAGAAGCAGAAGCAGAAGCAGAAGCCAATAGCATCAGCGATGATGTTGATGATTTAGGCGATTTTCTGGATCTACCGGATGACGCCATTGATATCGACCCAGACAGTGATGATAATAAATAGACTGTTGAAATAACCCTCAAAAGGAGCTTGGGCTCATTTTTTGTGCCCCTTTTAGACAATGCAAATGACCTAATAACCCCTTGATCTAATGGCTTTTTCTGGTAGGCTTGTGCAAAATTTTTATAGCTATCAAGGGTGTGTTAATGAAGTTTCAAGGTACTGATACTTACGTCGCAACAGATGATTTGCAACTAGCAGTAAACGCGGCGGTCACCCTGCAACGGCCCTTATTGATTAAAGGTGAGCCCGGTACAGGTAAAACGTTGCTGGCCGAAGAAGTAGCCGCATCGCTAGGTAAACCGCTGATTCAATGGCATATAAAATCTACCACCAAAGCTCAGCAGGGCTTGTACGAATATGATGCTGTATCACGTTTGCGGGACTCGCAACTTGGTAATGATAAAGTGCAGGATATCGGCAACTACATCAAACAGGGCAAAATGTGGGAAGCATTCGCTGCCGATGAGCAAGTGGTGCTGTTGATTGACGAGGTCGATAAAGCGGATATTGAATTTCCTAATGACTTGTTGGTTGAGCTTGATAAAATGGAGTTCTTTGTTTACGAAACCGGTGAGACAATCAAGGCTAAACATCGGCCTATTATCATTATCACCAGTAACAATGAAAAAGAACTGCCGGATGCATTTCTGCGGCGATGTTTTTTCCACTTTATTAATTTCCCTGATCACGACACTATGAAGCGTATTGTCGATGTACATTATCCTGATATCCAAAAAGAGCTGGTCAGTGAAGCGCTAGAAGTTTTCTTTGATGTGCGCGCTATTCCCGGTCTCAGGAAAAAACCCTCTACTTCAGAGCTAATCGATTGGTTAAAATTATTAATGGCTGACGAAATTCCTAATGAAATTCTTAAAAATCGTGATGCCAGTAAGGCGATTCCGCCGCTATATGGTGCATTGCTTAAAAATGAGCAAGATGTGCAAATGCTAGAGCGATTGGCGTTTATGCACCGTCGCCAACAGCGTACGTAAGCGAGCATAGACTACCGATATGCTCATCAGTTTCTTTCAAGTCTTAAAACGTGCCAAAGTTCCGGTCTCTATAAAGGAGTTACTGGATTTGGTGCAGGCCCTACAGCAGCATTTGGCGTTCGCCGATATTGACGAGTTTTATTACCTGAGCCGAACTATCTTGGTGAAAGACGAGAAATATTTTGATCGTTTTGACCGGGCCTTTGGCGTTTATTTTCGTGACCTTGAAACTCTCGAAGATATTATCGAAGCGATGATTCCAGAAGATTGGTTGCGGCAAGAGTTCAGCAAACAACTAACGCAAGAAGAAAAAGATAAAATCCAAAGCCTTGGTGGCTTAGATAAGTTGATTGAAGAATTCAAAAAGCGACTTGAAGAACAAAAAGAGCGTCATCAAGGCGGTAGCAAATGGATTGGCACCGGCGGTACTTCACCTTTTGGTAACGGTGGATATCATCCTAACGGTTTACGTATAGGCGGCGAAGGCGGTAGTAAGCAGGCTGCCAAAGTATGGGAGAAGCGCGAATTTAAAAACCTTGATGACAGCGTCGAGCTGGGCACACGCAATATTAAAGTGGCACTGCGCAGGTTGCGTAAATTTGCCCGTACCGGTGCTGAAGATGAGCTGGATATGAACGACACCATCCGCTCGACCGCTAAAAATGCCGGTCTGTTAGATATTAAGATGGTGCCGGAGCGACATAACTCGGTTAAAGTACTGCTGTTTTTTGATGTTGGCGGCTCCATGGATCCTCATATCAAAGTGTGCGAAGAGATGTTTTCGGCGGCGCGCTCGGAGTTTAAGCATATGGAGTATTTTTATTTCCATAACTTTATTTATGAGTCGGTTTGGAGTAATAACATCCGCCGCCATAATGAGCGGATAAGTATGTTGGATATCATGCATAAATACGGCAGCGATTATAAGGTGATATTTATTGGCGATGCCTCGATGTCGCCCTATGAAATATTGCAGCCCGGCGGCAGTGTTGAACACTGGAACGAAGAGGCTGGTGATGTCTGGATGCGGCGCTTGAAAGAAACTTATGAAAAAATAATCTGGATAAATCCGGTGCGACCTCAAGACTGGAACTACACTCATTCCATTGATCTCGCTAATCAGTTACTTGAAGGGCATATGTACCCATTGACGGTGCAAGGACTGGAAGAGGGTATGAGATACTTGTCTAAATAAACGCGTGTAAATCGATGGTTTGAAAGATGCCACGTTAGAATGTTAGGGTAAATTTTTTGACACCAGCCAAGACGTTATCGACATAGCAAAAAAAGGGCCACTGAGTAGGCCCTTTTTTTATGTCGGGTATTTAGTTTTTGAATGCGATTAATGCTGCTGTAATTGCAACATTTAAAGATTCCACCTCATTGTTCATTGGGATGACTAATTGCTTATCCGCCAGCGCACTGACGGCTGGAGATACACCCTCGGTTTCATTGCCCAATACATAGACAGATGATCCGCTAGATTTAAAATCAAACAAAGACTCGCTGGCATGTGACGACAGGGTGCAGATAGTGGCTGATGCCGCTTGCAGTTGTTTAAGGCCTTCGGTTAATGAGTCGCAATATAAAATCCGCGCTTTAAATAAGGTGCCAACACTGGCTTTAATAACCAATGGCGATAATGCGGCGCAACCTTTTTTGGGTAGCACTAAGCCATCGACATAACCGGCGCAGACACTCCGAATAATCATGCCCAGATTTTGTGGGTTGGTGATCCCGTCTAGTGCGATTAAGCGAAATTCTTGCTGTTGATTGGCTTCTAAAAATCCCTCTAAAGACTGCCGCTGCTTGAGTTCAATATCGGCGGCTACGCCTTGATCTTGTTTGCTATTGCGAGAAATTCTCGACAGCCCTTTGCGATCATGCCATTCGATTTCTATATTACGCTGTCGTGCTAGATCACATATTTGCTGGATTATGCCTGATTCTTTATTGGATTCAGCCATGTGCAGCTTGTAAAAGTTAAGGCTCGAGTCCTGTAGTGCTTCTAATACTGGCTTGCGGCCAAAAATAGTCAGTAAGCGATCAAAAAATTGTTTTTTGTCGAGGTATTGCTGAGAATCTTGTGGCTGCTGACTGCTCATTGTTGTTAATTACTCAGTATTGTTGGTGGCTTATTAGTCGGAGTAAAGGATTAAGTCCTACATTAACAAAAAGTGGGCGCGGGCGGTGGCGATAGGCGTACTTTCTTGGCTCTGCCAAGCAGTAATGCTGACGTTGGCAATTTTTCGCCCTTGACGTACCACTTTGCAGCGGGCGAAAGTATCGGTATGGCGTCCAGGGCTAATATAGTCTAGTGAAAAGTCGACCACTTTGGGTACTTTTATACTATCACTAAACATCATTACATAGAGGCTACCGCTGGTTTCTAAAAAGCCGCCAATCACTCCCCCGTGAATGGCGGGTAGGGTAGGGTTGCCAA
>JBNMPW010000144.1:0-7747 GCA_051277205.1 Oceanicoccus sp.
AAAGGCCAGTCCCTCGCTATTTTTTGGTGACATCGCCGGTAATGTCTATGCCTTAGATGCGATTACTGGTCAACTGCGTTGGCGTGACCGTCCTGATGATCATCCCAGCCTGACATTAACGGCTGCACCGGTGCTGCATGACGGTGTTTTATATGTGCCTCTGTCTTCCCTTGAGGTAACCTCAGCAGCCGACCCCAGTTATGCTTGCTGTACTTTTCGCGGTGGCGTCGCGGCGTATGGTGCGACTTCCGGTAAAAAACAATGGGTGGGTTATACCATTGATGAATCGCCTCGAGTTGTTGGGCAAAACTCCAGCGGTACAGATCGGATTGCGCCTTCCGGATCTCCGGTTTGGAATACCCCGAGTATTGATGCTAAACGTGGCGTGATGTATGTCGGCACCGGTGAAAATTATTCATCGCCGGCCAACGATACTAGTGATGCGATTCTGGCACTGAGTTTAAAAGACGGCAGTATTGTTTGGCGTCAACAAATGACGGTCGGCGATGCCTGGAATATGGGCTGCGAAACCGAGCTGCGAATTAATTGTCCGCCGGAAGATGGTCCTGATTATGACTTTGGTGCTGCAACGATTGTTGCCACTAATCACGCCGGTAAAGATATTGTACTTGCCGGTCAGAAATCGGGCGAAGTGTTTGGCCTAGATCCCGATCAAGGTGGCAAAATAATCTGGCGCAAAAAGTTAGGCAAGGGAGGTATTCAAGGGGGCATTCATTTTGGCATGTCGGTGGTAGCGGATACGCTCTTCGTGCCGATGTCTGATTTTGATGGTGGCCCTCGTTGGCCTGGAGTTGCTTATCCCGGCATGTTCGCCGTCGATATTACCAGTGGCGAGCAACAATGGTTTACCCCTGCAATCGATATTTGCGACGGTAGAGAGTTCTGCCAGCCCGGCCTTTCCTCGGCATCATCGGCCATAGAGGGTGCTGTAGTTTCCGGAGCAATGGATGGGCATCTACGTGCTTACGATACTAAATATGGTAAAGTTATTTGGGATTTTGATACGGCAGTTGGGTTTGACGCCCTCAATGGCACCAAAGCTATGGGTGGATCTATGGGCGGTGCTAGCGGCCCTGTTTTTCACCAAGATATGTTGTTCGTCAATTCTGGTTATGGAATTTACTTTCACATGCCCGGTAATGTGCTGTTGGCATTTCGATTGCCCGAAAAAATACCGTCAGAAAAATAAAATTATTTTGGAAAATAAAATGAACGAAGCTTGGATAATTGATGCTGCACGCACCCCTCGTGGTATTGGCAAACAGGGTAAAGGAGGGTTGTGGGATGTACATCCACAACGGCTCATGTCGACGGTGCTCAAAGCTTTGGCTGAGCGCAGCGATTTGAATTCTGCCGACATCGATGATGTTATCATCAGTTGTAACTATCAGTATTTAAAACAAGGCCAATGTATTGCCCGCATGGCGGCACTGGATGCGGGTTATTCAACCCATGCTTCGGGGATTGCTCTCGATCGTTTCTGTGGCGGTGGCATCAGCTCTGTCAATATGGCGGCTGCTAGTATCATGTCAGGCATGGAAGACTTGATCGTTGCTGGCGGCGTTGAAATGATGTCTTATCAATCAGAGCAGGGTTTGCTAGGTCCTTTGGATGGCTGGAATGAACATTTGCGAGCGTTGTATCCGCAGGCTAATGTCGGTATTGCCGCCGATATTATTGCCACCGAAGAAGGTTTTTCTCGCATAGAGCTTGATGCCTTTGCCGCCGAAAGCCAACGACGTGCCGCCGTGGCAATTGAACATGGGTATTTTACGAATAGTTTGATACCTGTCTATAAAGACGACGGTAGCTTGGCGCTAGACCGCGAAGAATATCCTCGTCCCTCCAGTACCGCAGAAAAACTCGCAGGCTTGGTGCCGGTTTTCGGCAACTTAATGGATTTACCGTTTTTTGACTCTGGTATGAGCTATCGCGAGTTGGTGCAAAAGCGCTGGCCAGATCTAGAGATTGATCACCGGCATCATGCTGGTAACGCATCAGGTGTGGTTGACGGTGCGGCGGCGTTGGTGTTGTCTTCGCCTGAATATGCAAAAGCGCATGGCCTAAAGCCTCGAGCTAGAGTACGTGCCATGGCTAATGCCGGCCACAGTCCTGAGTATATTCTCAATGCGCCAGTAAGCGCTGCGCAAAAAGTATTGAAAAAAGCCGGTATGAGCATTGCGGATATTGATCTATTTGAAATCAACGAAGCCTTTGCCGTCGTGCCAATGAAATTTATGCGAGACCTTGATGTCAGCCACGATATTGTCAATGTCAACGGTGGATCGATCGCCTTAGGTCACCCCATTGGTGCCACCGGCTCAATGCTTATTGGAACCTTACTGGATGAGCTAGAGCGACGAGATTTGAGTACCGGCATGGTGACTATGTGTGCCGCTGGCGGGATGGCTCCGGCAATTATCATTGAGCGCGTATAAGTTACCGTTGGGCATTTTTTGATGGCCGCCGCCATCATTTGTCAGATGCTGCTCATCTAAAGTTAAGTCTTTTGATGCTCTCGCCCTAATCTACTTAACGGTCTTTTTGTATTGCTGCGGGTTTTTGGCTGGCGCTGTTACCTGTAATACTGCATACCCTAGCTGCAAATATAGGGATATCTGCCGATTTCATCAACACTCTTGGCAGCTCTGGGCTAGTGGTTACTGGTAACGCCTATATAAATCAATGATGAATGCTCACTCAAGTTTCAACTGCAACAAAAAAAGGGATGAAAAGATTGATTTTATATCAATTTTTTCATCCCTTTTTTTGTTGTAAATTTTATTGGTGCTCTGTATTTAATTTAGGCTAATCAACTGCTTAGGTGTTATATCTAGAAAGACCTTAGATAAAGTTATGCGGCTAATTTTTGATTTTCAATGATAGCGATAATTTCACTAATACGGTCAATAGCCGTATTCAGTTTGGCTTGGCTGTAATGCTCTGTGTATTGAATTTCCAAGTCTTGGCTATAAATACACAGTTTTGGAAGACCGCCGCCAAAAAACTCGATGACCGTTAAATATACACTTCGATTACCAACTTTAACCGCGCAATTAGCTGCATCGCCTTTCATTTGCATACCTGGAAAGGCTGCCTCCATTGCTTCTGGGGCTTCAAATGCTGTGGCACGAAAGCGTACTCGCTCTCCATATATTTCTTTCAGCGATAAAGCGGCGTTAAATGCTATTTTTGCAGTAATCGACTTGCTGTTGTTCTTCATTCGGGGTCTCCTAACGTATTAAAACAGGTGGTTATTGGCGGCAATTATATTGGTGTTTAATTATACACTATACAGCAACCCGTTTACAAAATTCGTAATAATATACCCTAACTACATTTATAGGTAATGTATTGTTGTTATAGTGACAATTACTTCAACTTGTGGTCTTAGAGCTGGAGTGTTAGCCGTCGTTTTCATACTTTTTAAGGTACCTATAAATTAGCTTAGCAAGCGTTGTTGCCTTAGAATCAAAACCTGTGTTGATAGGGTCTTAGGACAATGTTCAACGAGCGATAATAACTCAGATGTAAGGGTCATCAGATGGACTTAGAACTAGAGCAAGAGCTGCGGCAAGCGGCAGAAATATATAATTTAGTGGTAGAGTTTTTTGTCGCTTATAGCTTCCAGATCCTCGGCGCGTTAATTATTTTCCTGATCGGGTTATTTGTTGCCAATAAAGTCAGTAAATTAGTGTTCAGCCTTTGTCAGAAGCGTGAGTTAGACATTACTTTAAGCCGCTTTGTCGCAAGTTTTAGCAAAATAGTGATTGTGGTAATGGTGGCGATTATCGCCCTCGGCAAGCTCGGCATTAGTGTCACACCTTTCTTGGCTATTGTTGGTGCATTATCGTTGGGCGTAGGCTTGGCGGTTCAAGGCTTGTTGTCCAACTACAGTGCAGGCCTAACGATTGTCCTCACCAGACCCTTTGTGGTTGGCGATACTATCAGTGTACAAGGTGTTACCGGTATCGTTAAAGAGGTGCATTTAGCGCTCACCATGCTGACGAATGAAGACGGCGTGGAGATTTCCATCCCTAACAAGCATATTATTGGTGAGATTATCCATAACTCCCATGCCAATATTCTGGTCGAGGTCAGCATAGGTGTTGCTTATGACAGTGATCTCAAGTTAACTATTGCAGCTATTTCGGCTGTTTTAAATTCATTTGATGAAGTCTGTAAAGATCATCCCGCTCAAGTTGGTGTCGATGAGTTTGGCGATAGCAGTATTAATATGGGTATTCGATTTTGGACGCCGACAGAAAACTATTACGCTGTCCGTTACCGGGTCAACCTGGCTATTTTTAATGCGTTGCAAGAACACAATATCACTATCCCATTTCCGCAGCGCGAAGTACGTATACAAAATGAAAATGCGGCGGCTTAGTTGGACGGTGTTAGGGGCAGGTTAACGCGGCGCAGCTTACAGCGTAACAAGCACTAGACTTGCCTTGCTCAGCTACCGATAATGGCTGCCAATAAATCATAATTCTATAGATAAAATAATGACAGTTAAACGCCTACTTATTCTCAATGGTCCCGGCTTAACAGATATTGCTGCTGTTGATCAGCCCTTAAACCTGCAAAAGATTGAAGATCAATGTACGTCGCTTTGTCTTCAGTATGGGGTCGAATTATCCTTTCGGCAAAGTGATGAAGAAAGTCAGATTGCTAGCTGGATTACTGAAGGCTATGTCAACTTTGATGCCATTATTATTAACCCTGCATTTATGGATATAGATTTGTCTCGCTATGAGCAAGCAATTGTAGCGGCGGATAGTTCAAAACCGATGGTGGAAGTAAGGCTGAATAATATATATAAGGCGTCTGCCGGTAAGGCTAAGCCGCTTCAGTTACCGGCTGCCAACCTAGGCTTTATTGCCGGTCTAGGTGGGCAGGGATATTTGTTAGCCATTAACGCATTGCTACACACAGAAAACTGGTAGCTTTTCATTCACCGGGTAGTCCAGACACAGTAAATCTCTTATGAAAGCATTTGTAATTAATGGCCCCAATCTAAACTTGCTGGGCACTAGAGAGCCTGAAATCTATGGCAGTGACACGCTTGAAATTATTGCTCAGCGCTGCCAGAAAAAAGCAGCTTTGGGAGGTTTTGAGCTTGAATTTATGCAGTCAAATTACGAGGGCGGCTTGGTGGAGTTTATCCATACGGCTATTGCAGAGTCCGTCGATGCGATTATCATCAATGCCGGAGCCTACACTCATACCTCGGTGGCAATCCATGATGCTTTACGCGCCTATAGTGGTTATACCGTTGAGCTGCATATTTCCAATCCACATCTGCGGGAGACATTTCGTCATCAATCCTTTGTATCACTGGCGGCGGATGCTGTCGTGGTCGGCTTAGGTGTCGCCGGATATGAGCATGTAATCGCTATTTTAGCCGATGTCTTAGCTGAGCAATCTCCCGCTTAGTCTCTTAACGCTGTTGTTACTGCAGTCGATAAATTTGTAGCTCGGTGCTTAGCGCTATTAACCCCTCAGTATTGACCGATGCTCTTACCTGATCTGGAAGCCGGATAGCTGAATATTTATTACTCCAATTTAAGTAAGCATGTGGGCAGAGCATTATTGATTGTTGGCCACTTTTTGCCAGTAGAGCCGGCCATGAGTTTTGCTTATCAGTGTCAATACGGATATGCGCCCACTCGCGACTTATAATCTCGGCATTTATTTGTATCTTGCCCTGAGGCAAACGTTGTAGTCGAGTGATCACTGCCAGTATTAATTGCTCGTCGTTCTCTAGTTCTGATTCTACGGTTTCGCTGTCAGTGTTTTTAAGTTCTGGATTTGGGCGAACGAACAGCATAAGTTGCCCGACATCCACCGGAATTTCAATTTTATGTTCAGTTGCTTCCAGATAGAGCAGTTGCTGATCGTCCTGGGCACAGTGCCACTGACATTTGCTGCCAATGGGCTTGTTGGAGGTATCTTGTATGTTGCCGTCTTGCTGAATAAATCCTTTATGGTGAAGCTGGAAATAGTACTCACTGTAGGCAATAGTCTGTTGCAATCCGCTATAGGCTTTTAAGCTAATTGGATTGAAAATAGTAAAGCTCGGTGTATTTGTTGTGGTTTCAAAGTTACGCACGCTGCGATTAAGAACGCTGAGCATAAATAAGCTTTGGGCTAAAGGTGACTCTTTTAATGCCGGGTCAGGATGGTGAGGCTTCTGACTCATGCGGCATTTTAAGGCTTGTACATAATCGTTTTTTATTTTGTTGAAAAAAGATTGAACCTGTATAAAAGCCGGCTTGAACTCACCTGCCGCTTGTTTCACTTCATCATTACTAGTCAACAATAATGGCGGTGTGTTTAGGTCGTGTTTAATTTCCCACAGTTGTTGACCTGCGTTAAAGCTTGTCAGGCGTTGGCTTTGCTGTATGGGAATACTGCTAAGTAAACTGTATTGTTTTTGCAGATAACTATGGGCTAATCGATGAGAGCTCGAAGACAGGCTATTGAAGTCGATGACTAGATTGGCTTGATAGGCGCAGTAAAGGTCAGAAATATTTGTAGTGTTGTTTGTTGCCAGTGATTTTCGCGGAGCTTTCAGCTGTTTATTTTCATAAAGCGATAGCGCAAAGTATAGCTTGTTGACTGTTTTTATAGAGCTTCCAGGGGTATCAATGTGTAAACCGATAGTCAATTGTTGTTCTAAATAAAGGCAGTCCAGTAAACGAAATGCAACTTGGTTAGCGGTTTTCCGCTGTGGCCCGTAAATAACATTGGTAGATTGATAGATGTCTAGATAGATTTGTTTATAGCCGCTAATTAAATGCTTAATCACCGTCATGGCGGAATCGATTAATGCGCAGCGCGATTTATCATCGTGAGCACTGGGTTTACGTTGGTACATAACAATCAAGGATTGAAGTTTTTCCGCCAGTGGTGGCGTATAGCTATCTAACAGACTGAGTCGCCTGCCATTAGCCATAGCTGTTTTGGCCAAGCTGCCGAGGTCTTGCTCTGCTTTATCTAGCAGAGAAGCTAACGGTTTTTTTAGGCTAAAGCGTTTTTCGATGTCGCGCTCAGTGAGGCGGCTAGTGTGTTCTTTGTTGTTTTTACTGGTTGGCAGAATAAAGTCTAAGCTAAGCTTTCGCTCGGGCAAACTGCGGCCAAAGTACTCTTCTAACTCGGCTTTAGATTTATCCATCTGCGCTATTCCGATATCAGTTAGCTGCTTGCCTTTTTCTTTAATTCGACTGGTGATATTGGTAAATGTACTGGTTTTCGCTTGGCTATCCGTGTGGTTTTGCGGCTGGTTGATCTTGCTGGTTGCTATCGGTTGTTGTGCTAAGGCTTGTTGCTCGATATTTTTTTGTATCCCAGCTAATTGTTCATTGAAGGCCTTGGCATTGCTTTCAACAGCGAGTATTTTACGGGCAGGGGAGTGATTAATGGTGTTAGCAATCACCGTTAGTTTGCCAACCTTATTTTGTTGATGATCATCATCTAGATGATCGATAGATTTTTCGGGCAGTAAGCTTTCAAAATCAATCGCTATCTTTGCGGTTGGCTGTTTGTGTGTTTTTGTCTTATTGGCTTCTTTTATACGTTGTACAGGCTGCAGAAGCGCGTCCTCTAGCTCCGACTCTGAGCTGTACAAGGCATCTTCATAGATTTCTTTGGCTTCTATCGGTATTTCGTAATCGGAGTAATTCTTAACCGGTATCAAGGCGATTACCTGCTGCAACTCCTC
>JBNMPW010000145.1:0-7686 GCA_051277205.1 Oceanicoccus sp.
CTTCCCAAATAATGGCCTGCAATTTAGCTTTTTCTTCACCGCTGGCCAGATAGCCACCTTTCGCCTGCAGTTTTTCCGTCATTACATCAAACACGCTGGATAACACAATAACCGAGTTGTCTGACGAACAAGAAGCGGCTAAATCAAGCGTTTTTGAAATGCGTATTTTTTCAGCGGCATCATCCAGATCAGCACAGTCGTCAACAGTGATAACGGCATTACCGGCACCCACACCTAAAGCAGGTGTACCCGATGAATAAGCGGCGCCAACCATCGCCGCACCACCAGTGGCCAGCACACGATCACACTGTTTCATCAATTCGTCGGTCGCTTCCATAGAGGGCGTATCAATACTGATCACCAAGTCTTCCGGCGCGCCACAGGCTTTAATCGCTGCACGCATTAAATCGGAAATTTTCTTATTGGTTAATTTTGAACGCGGATGCGGCGACAGAATAATCGAGTTACGCCCCTTCACTGCCGAGATTGCTTTGATTACCGGCGTTGCTTCTGGGTTAGTACAAGGTATTAGCGCACCCACCACACCGATCGGCTTGGCAATCTTAATAATATTGCGCAGTTTGTCTTCTTCGATAACGCCCACTGATTTATCGTCAATAATGTCCATCAATGCAGCACGTGTTTTACGGGATATTTTTAAGAACTTACCGTCATAGTTGCCCAGCTGCGTTTCATCAACCGTGAACTGCGCGATATCTTCAGCCACACCAGGCTGACAAACAGACCACACCATTGCCGTAATCAGTTCGTCCACTTGCTCTTGGCTGTAATGATCAATTTGCGCTTGAGCCGCTCTCGAACGCGCAATCAGGCCATTTATTTGGGCTGTTGCTTCAATAGCTGCACTGTTATCCGCTGAACTCATAACTTTCTCCGCTTAATCTTGGGCCACGCTCTATCGGCGACCCTTTGTGTGTTGTCCGCATTACTTGCGATATCCATCGACATCGCGCTGCATAGCGACCATAAGAACACAAGAAAGTCCTAGACTGAATTGACTATATTGGCTTTTTGATGGACTATATTGCGATTTAACGCATTCGTAGTTGAGCCTATTTATGAGCAGAACCTTCCAATGGCCATTAACCCCTGAAGCTATTCGGCAGATAACACCGAGTTTTATGATACGCCAACTGCAAGGCAACCCATTGACTCGGGCCTGCTACCCCACCGCCTTTGGCTATTATCCCGTGGCAGCTGGTCACGACATGCTGCGGGACGTGCATGACGACAACTTGCTGATTTACTGCGCTCAAGGACATGGCAATATTAAAACTGCACATTTTTCCAGTAAGGTTAGCCAAGGCGATGTGCTATTACTGCCCGCCGGAGTCGCCCACCATTATCAAGCGGACCGCGAGCAACCTTGGTCAATTTACTGGTTACACTTTGACGGCCTGCAAGCACAGCAATTGATCGAGGAGCTTGGCTTTGAGCCCGAGCAAGTAATGGCATCTATTGGCCAACAACCTTTGTTAGCCAGTGATTTTAACCGCCTACTTAGTCTACGCCAAAGTGGTTATCAGCAAAGCGTGTTTAATTACGCCGCCGCTATTACCCGCCAAATTTTGTATTTTCTGGTGTTGCAAATCCGCAGTAATAACACGCTTATTCGGCACAACTTTAATCTCGATGCCCTGCGCAGTTTAATGCTGGAAAATATCGATGGTGATTTAGATCTGAATACACTCGCCGCCAGCGCTCAATTGTCACGCCATCACTTTTCAGTAAAGTATAAAAAAATGACCGGGATTTCACCCGTAAAGCATTTTATCCATTTGAAAATGGAGCGCGCCTGCTATCTGTTGGATACCAGCAACCATTCCGCTAAACAGGTTAGCGCACAATTAGGGTATAGCGACCCGTTGTATTTTTCACGTTTGTTTAAAAAAGTGATCGGGGTGTCGCCGACGGATTATCGCAAGCGCTTACGGGTTTGATGTTTTGGCATGTTGGCAACGACTAAAACGCGGCTATATCGGTCTGGCTGCGCCCTAAAATTAAACCATGAATATCATGAGTGCCTTCATAGGTATTAACCACTTCCAAATTCAACATATGGCGCATCACTGGGTATTCATCGGAAATGCCATTGGCACCTAACATATCTCTGGCGCTGCGAGCGATGTCCAAGGCCTTGCCGCAGGAATTGCGTTTGATCAGCGAGATTAAATCTGGTGCCATTTGCTCGGCATCCATTAATTGCCCGGCTCGTAAACAAGATTGCAGACCCAAACTAATTTCCGTTTGCATATCTGCCAGCTTTAACTGAATTATTTGATTAGACGCCAGCGGCCGATTAAATTGCTTTCTATCGAGGGTATATTGTCGTGCTGTTAACCAGCAAGATTCAGCAGCGCCCAATGCGCCCCAAGAAATACCGTAGCGGGCATTGTTTAAACAGCCAAAGGGGCCTTTTAGACCCGTAACATTAGGCAGTAAGTTTTCTGCTGGCACAAACACCTCATCCATGACAATCTCACCAGTAATGCTGGCACGCAAGGCTAGCTTGCCGTCAATCTTTGGTGCGCTTAATCCATCCATGCCTTTTTCTAAAACAAAACCGCGAATAATGCCATCGTCGGTTTTTCCCCACACCACAAATACATCTGCTATAGGGCTATTAGTGATCCACATTTTACAGCCACTTAGGCTATAGCCACCGGCGACAGTTCTAGCTCGGGTTAACATGCCACTGGGATCGGAGCCGTGATCCGGCTCGGTTAATCCAAAACAGCCGATCCATTCACCGCTGGCTAATTTTGGCAAATATTTTTCGCGTTGTTGCTCGCTGCCATATGCATAGATGGGATACATCACCAGCGAGCTTTGCACGCTCATCATTGAGCGATAACCGGAATCAACCTTTTCAATTTCATTGGCGATTAAACCGTAGCTAATATAATCAATACCGGCACAGCCATAACCTTTTAAGGTTGCACCCAATAAACCGAGCTCACCCATTTCGTAAAAGATGGAGGTGTCGGTGTACTCATCACGAAATGCCTGCTGCACTCTTGGCAATAATTTTTGCTGAGCATATTGATGACTGCTGTCTCGCACCAAACGCTGTTGATCGTTTAGCTGTTGATCCAGAAGAAATGGATCCTGCCAATTAAATTTTTCCCAGCGAGTTGCTTTGCTCATTGTTTTAATGACCCCAGGTTGATGGCGGGCGTCCTGTCCAACGCTTGAATGCTCGACAGAACGAAGCGGTTTCAGAAAAGCCGACGCGATCACTCACCTCAGCAATCGTTAGATGCTCAGTAGTTAATAATTTGATGGCATATTCTCGGCGCAAGCCAGCTTTAATCTTACCATAAGAGCTACCCTCACTTTTCAGTTTGCGAGCGATTGTACGGGGAGCGGCGTTTAGCTTTTCAGCTAACACTTCTAATTGTGGCATTGCGTTATATTCATATTGCGCTAAAGCCGAACGCACCTTGGCACTCATGCTATCGTCTTGACTAGGTCGATGCAAAATATAAGCGGGCGACTCTCGTAGAAAATCTTCAAGTTCTGACTCAGTGCGAACAATTGGTAATTGCAAAAAATTCTCATGCAAGTAAAAACCACTGCAGCCTTGTGAAAAAAGAAACTCACCCGGATACATCATCCGATACTCTTCAGCATGTCTAGGCTCAGCATAATCAAACTGGGTTAACGCGACAGGGATTAGTTGGTCTACCAACCAACAGGCAAAACGCTGCCACATCAGCATCATAAACTCCTGCAATAAATGATCGGGGTCATTGCTGGTATTTTTCATCTGCAAGCGGAAAAAAACCAACCGCTCGTCATTAGCGGCCGCTGACAAACCAATATCTAAACCTTCATACACCGCACTATAAAAACGCGCGCTGCGCTGCAGCATCGCACCCAAGGTGGCCGAAGAAAGGCAAAACTCAGCCATCAAAGCGAAAACACCATTGCGGCAGGGGTTGGCAGCCAAACCCATAAATTCATCGGTGCTGCGCCACACCGCCCTGATTAGCCCAGCATATTGCAGCTCAGTCATTAAGTGTTCGGCATTATTCAAAAAATGTGGCGGAATGTCAGCAGCTTGCATCAATGACTGCGGGCTATGTCCCTGCTTAACGGCACCGCTTATCGAGGCTTGTAAAAAGTAGTTGGCTATATGCGCTTTATTGTTCATCTGAAGTACTTTTTAGGTTAACTAATTCGTCCTAAACAGCTATTCCACATTTTCTAGAAACACTGTCTAATTATAGATATATACCCATTGTAACAAGTAGAGAGAATATCATGCCAAGCTATGATGAAGATTCTGAATTATTTTTATCGATGATACAACGCGTGTTAGCAAAAGAGATCGCACCCAATTTTGAGCAATGGGAAAAGGATCACTTGATTCCTAAATCTGCCTGGCAAACACTGGGGGCCGCCGGCTTGCTAGGCATTGATATGCCGGAGCAATACGGCGGTGCTGACGCCAAGATGGAAATATGCCAAATGGCGATCCAAGAGATGGCCAGACAAAACTTTAACGGCCTCGCCTGTGGTTACGGCGTTCACGCCAATATATGTATGCCCTACATCCTGCACATCGGCAATGAGGCGCAAAGACAAAAATGGTTGCCGAGCATGATCAGCGGTGATTGCATTGCCGCCATTGCAATGACAGAGCCTGGCGCAGGCAGTGATTTAGCCGGCATGCGCACCACCGCCAAACGTACCGATGAAGGTTGGCTAATTAATGGCTCCAAGATTTTTATCACCAACGGTATCAATGCAGGCATGGTGATTGTCTGCGCCAAAACAGATATCAGTGCCGGCGCTAAAGGCGTCTCTTTATTTTTAGTCGACACCTCTTTACCCGGCTTTGCTACTGGCAAAAGTATTGAAAAAATGGGCCAACACAGCAGCGACACCGCCGAGTTGTTCTTTAGCGATCTGTTGATTCCCAATGACGCTTTACTCGGCGAAGAAAACAAAGGCTTTATGTATCTGATGCAAGAGCTTCCCCGCGAACGCTTAGGCGTCGCAGCGCAAGCATTAGGTGCCACCATCGGTGCCATGGAATTAACTATCGACTATGTACTAGAGCGTAAGGCATTCGGCCAACGTATCGCCGATTTTCAAAACACTCGCTTTAAGCTGGCAGAGTGCAAAGCTGAAGTTGAAATGGCGCAAGCTTATCTGGACCATTTAGTCGACAAATACAATGCCGGCAAAATGACTACCGTTGACGCTGCCATTATCAAGCTAAAGCTGACTGAGATGCAGTGTAAAATCACTAATGAGTGTTTACAATTATTTGGTGGCTACGGTTATACAACCGAGTATCCAATCGCACGCTTTTATGTCGATGCTAGGGTACAAACCATTTATGCGGGCACTTCAGAAATCATGAAAGACGTTATTGCCCGATCTATACTGGGCAGATAATAAACACCTCACTTAATTGCAGAACAAAAATGCCTGTTCAAACGATTGTTTAAGCGGGCATTTTTTAACGATAAGTATTGGTGTAGTTAAGCCTACTCTGGCTTTTCGAATATCCTCGCTAAGCGACCAACCCAAGATGAAAACATTTGGTTAATATCCTGACGATTGGTGATCCGATCGTTGCGATCAAAAGGGCCGTGTGTGTCTTTGCGGTCTTCAACGATGGCTACTGTTTTACCTGACTGGCTATCGGCTAGTGTGGCACGAATTGAGATAGCACCAAAACCTTCAGTAAAATAAGCACTTCTTGCTGACGGACGACTTTCAAAGTCATCCTTAGGCGCATTGGGTTCAATCTTGGTTAGCGCAATATTAACACTTAATACGCCAGGACCAGCCTCAGTCACCACTTTCACATCATCTTTACTCGCGAGCGCTTTTGCAAACAACTGCTGTAAATAAACTTTGTCTTTTTCAGTCAACACCCAATCCCTGTTACGGACTGTCATGCTCTTATCGAAATCTATTTCTACATTCGCCATATCCAGAGGCGCCACCATGATCGCGGTATAATCGCCGGCTTTTACTGCCGGGTCCATATGAACAGTATCTGCAATGGTGTGATCGACTTTATAAAGGTTGCCTTCAATCACCTCGGCATCTGCGCCTGACTGTATCACCGCTGTTTGTGAACAGGCGCTTATCAACAGAGCATTAGCCAACATTAAACAAATTAATAAGTAGCGATTCATAATCGATTTCCCTTCATAAACTAATATGAGCGTCTTTTAGGCGTAAAAGACGTGAGCTTGTTAGGCACAGTAAATACCTTAAGGTTAAGTTTATACGCCTATATTGTAATAGAACATAGCAATTTATCCTTTAAATTTAGAACGGCAATGAGTCCGCAAACTTGTCTTTGATGGCTAACATTTTGGGTAATTCTTGAATAAACAACGACACCAGTGACGGGTCAAAATGCTTGCCGGCCTCATCTTCTAACAATTGCACTGCTTTTTCTACTGCCCAGGCCTTTTTATAAGGCCGCGTAGAAGTCAGCGCATCAAATACATCGGCGATGGTCACTATACGAGCGATGCGTGGGATATCTTCGCCGGCCAAACCATTGGGGTAACCAGAGCCATCCCATTTTTCATGGTGAGCCATGGCCACTATCCGCGCCATCTCTAATAACTCAGATTGATCATTGCCGATAATCTGGGCGCCAATCTCGGCATGGGTTTGCATCACCTTCCATTCATCGCCATCTAGCTTGCCCGATTTTTGCAAAATACGATCAGGAATACCGATCTTGCCTATATCGTGCATAGGTGCGGCACTCATTAACACATCGGCCTCGCTCTCCGTCATGCCCGCAGCCAACGCTAAGGTACGAGAGTAATAACTCATCCGGATAACATGCATGCCGGTAATATCGTCTTTATACTCAGCGGCACGTCCCAAACGCTGGATAATTTTAAGGCGGGTCTCTTCGATCTCACGGGTTTGTAATTTAACTCTCCGGTCCAATTCGCGGTTTTGGTCATACAACGCCAAGTGTGTTTTTACTCTGGCCTCAACTACCGGCGGACTCACCGGCTTGGTAATATAATCTACTGCACCCAAGGCAAAGCCCTGCGTTTCGTCTTCTACGCCAATTTTGGCAGTGACAAAAATAATCGGGATGTGGCGCGTGGTGTGATCAGCCTTCAGTTGGCGACAAACTTCGTAGCCGTCAATGCCTGGCATCATGATATCTAGCAAAATCAGGTCTGGTGCGTCTGGCAAGCGCGCGATTTTTAACGCCATCTCGCCATTTTTTGCGGCTTGAACTTTATAACCGTCCTTGAGAATACCGACTAGAACATCGATATTTTCCGGTGTATCATCGACCACAAGAACTGTTGCTTTATCTTTAGCCACTGTCATTTTCCTTTCTGGAATAGGCCCGAGTTATCCCGCTTAGCCCTGCAGCCATATTAACGCCTATGACTTATGATTTTTATACAATTTCAGAATATTCGTCACAAACTTGCAGCCATAAAAAAAGGCCGCACATGGCGGCCTTTCTTCACAGGTATTGTGCAATAGCGTTATTCAACAACTTTAGCAACAACACCAGCACCCACTGTACGACCACCTTCACGGATAGCGAAGCGTAAGCCTTCATTCATCGCTATTGGATTGATCAAGGTAACCGTCATTTGTACGTTATCGCCCGGCATTACCATTTCGGTACCTTCAGGTAATTCACAC
>JBNMPW010000146.1:0-7429 GCA_051277205.1 Oceanicoccus sp.
CGACGTTTTAAAACCCTCGATATGGATATTGCCAATCGGATGCGAGGTTAATATGGAAGCTCTGCGATGAATGTTATTTGGCTAATACCAGCGCTGCCATTAATTAGTGCGGTGTTACTAATGTTAACAGCGGGCCGTTTGCCAAAATATTGGGTGACCTTGATGGGTGCGGGTTCGGTTGGTTTAGCGGCTTGTTGTGTCGCGCTATTGGCATCTGATTTTTTAGCCGACGGCCAAGTTATTCAAATGACATTATACACTTGGATAAGTGTCGGTACATTTAGCCCTGACATTGCCTTTTATATTGACGGCCTCAGTATTGTGATGATGTCGGTTATTACCGGCGTCGGGTTTCTGATACATCTGTACTCCCTTGAGTTTATGGCGGACGACGTTTCGTTTAGTCGTTACTTCGCTTATATGAATATGTTTGTAGCAGCAATGTTGCTGCTGGTGATGGCTGACAACCTGTTATTGCTGTACCTCGGCTGGGAAGGCGTGGGTTTATGCTCTTATCTACTCGTCGGTTTTTGGTACAGTGACCCAAACAACGGCAAAGCTGCACGCAAAGCGTTTGTTATAACCCGTGTTGGTGATGCTGCAATGGCACTTGGTTTGCTATTGCTATTTACTCAACTGGGGACATTAAATATTCAAGAACTGATGACTGCTGCTAATCAACACTGGCCGAAAGGTAGCAGCCTGGCGGTTTTGGCTACTGCACTATTGTTAGGCGGCGCGGTGGGTAAATCAGCACAGCTACCGTTACATACTTGGTTACCGGATGCGATGGCCGGCCCCACTCCAGTTAGTGCGCTGATACATGCAGCGACAATGGTCACTGCAGGAGTTTATCTTATTGCGCGCACCCATGATTTGTTTTTATTAGCGCCGGCGACCCTGGAAACCGTAGCTTGGATTGGTTTAGTTACTTTAATACTCGCCGCCTTTACTGCTTTGGTGCAAACGGATATCAAACGTATTCTCGCCTATTCCACCATTAGCCAAATTGGTTATATGTTTTTGGCATTGGGTGTGAGCGCCTTCAGCGCCGGGATATTTCATCTAATGACCCATGCATTTTTTAAAGCATTATTGTTTTTGTCGGCGGGCGCTGTTATTCACTGCCTTCATCATGAGCATAATATATTTCGTATGGGCGGTTTACGTACCCGCCTACCATTAGTGTTTTGGAGCTTCATGATTGGCTCTGCAGCTTTAGCCGCGCTACCTTTTACATCTGGCTTTTACAGTAAAGACGCTATTTTACTATCCGCCTGGTCAGTGCCTGATATTGGGCCTTGGTTGTGGGCTGGTGGTTTACTGGGCGCTCTACTGACATCGATATACAGCTTTCGCTTAGTCTTCGTGGTGTTTTTTGGTGCCGCTAAGCTGGAGCCCGATAAAAAGCTGGGGTGGAAAATGGCGACCCCGTTATGCCTGCTGTGTGTTTTATCCTTGTTGGGGGGTTGGTTTGTGCTACCGCTTGGCAATGTATTTCCAGATGATACTGGTCACGCTATCAATCACACTATTGAAGTTATTTCTATTGCCACACCGATTGTCGGTCTGCTGATTGCCTATCTTTTATTTTTAGGTAAACAGGTTTCTATCACATCAATTACGGAGTCGAAAATTGGCAAGTCACTGGGCAATTTTTGGTATCACGGCTGGTGCGTCGACGGACTCTATCATCAGTTGCTAGTGCGGCCGTTTGTAGGGCTTGCTCACCTCTGGCGCAATGAGCCTATCGACAAGATCTACAACCAAATTGTTGCCTTGACACAATGGTCGCATCGCGGGCTTAGCGCATTGCAAACGGGACAATTACGCTGGTATGCCAGCTCAATGGTATTAGGGCTGTTGTTGTTAGTGGCTATCATGCTGAGACATACGCTATGAGTATGGCGATCTTACTATTGATTCTATTAATGGGCGGCGTATTTGCCTGGCAATCCGAGCGTATCCATAAAGATTTACCACGCTGGGTGTCGTTGGCCACCATTATGGGCGCCTTGGTACATCTTACCCTTGTTGTTAATTCAATAAACGCCGCAAGTTTCAATGTCATACCCGACCCTGCCAATGCTAGTAGCTGGTTGCTACATTGGCGGGTCGAATGGATCCCACGATTTGGTATCAGCTTTGAGCTGGCTATGGACGGTCTCAATCTATTACTGTTGCTGTTGACACTATTGCTGGGGCTCATCGCTGTCGCCGCCTCCTGGAGTGAAATTGATTTTAAACCAGGTTTGTTTCAAGCCAATGTGCTGTGGACCTTGACCGGGGTTTGTGGTGTATTTTTAGCAATGGATTTATTTTTGTTCTTCTTCTTCTGGGAAGTAATGTTAATCCCGATGTATTTATTAATCGCAGTTTGGGGGCACGAAAATAGAGCCTACGCCGCGATGAAGTTTTTTATCTTCACTCAATTTTCAGGGCTATTAATGTTGTTGTCGATAATACTGCTTAGCTGGCAGGCCTATTTGATGAATGGCTTTTATAGTTTTAGTTATTTTGATCTATTAGGACTGGAGTTTACCGACACCTTATCCTTTGTCATGATGCTAGGGTTTTTTATCGCCTTTACCGTTAAATTACCCGCATTCCCTTTTCATACTTGGTTGCCTGACGCACATACGCAAGCGCCAACGGCGGGCAGTGTATTACTGGCGGGTATTTTATTAAAAACGGGTGCCTATGGTTTACTGCGGTATTGTGTGCCTTTGTTTCCTGAAGCCTCAATGCAGTTTGCCCCTATTGCTATGGCGCTGGGAGCTACTGGGGTTATTTATGGCGCCATACTGGCTTTTTCACAAACTGATTTTAAACGTCTGGTGGCCTATAGCAGCGTCAGTCATATGGGCTTTGTGCTACTGGGTATCTATGCATGGAACAATCTTGCCTTGCAAGGTGCGATTATGCAAATGGTGGCACATGGGATCAGCACAGCAGCACTGTTTATGTTGGCCGGAGCTTTACAGCAGCGCCTGCATACCCGAGATATGCGGCAGATGGGCGGCCTCTGGTTGAGCATGCCACGGATGGGAGCTTGCGCGCTATTTTTTGCAGTGGCATCGCTGGGGTTACCGGGGTTGGGGAATTTTGTTGCCGAATTTTTAATTTTGTTGGGACTGTTTGCTGTCAACCCCTGGTTAACCGCCGTGGCGGCACTGGGATTAATCACTGCTGCGATTTATAGCCTGTGGATGATCCAGCTTACTTTCCAAGGAACTTATAACGGCAGCAAAGATAGTACAAAACTTCATGATTTTGGCGGTAGAGAAATGATAACCATGGCCGGCATGATTATCGCGTTAGTTTGGGTTGGCCTCAATCCGCAGCCGATATTAAATCTGACGCAACCCGTTGTCGCTAGCTTACAGACTCTGATGATCAACACCCCAACCATAGCAGGGATCAAGCTATGACTACTACCGAATTACAAGCACTAATGCCGCTGCTGGCGCTATCCGTAGGTGCCACCTTACTGATGTTACAAATAGCTTTTGTGCGCAGTATTCGACTGACTATTAGTTTGACCGCATTTATATTTATCACCACACTGATAGCTTGTTTTGCGGCGTCCGAGCATACACCTCGTAGTGTCACGGTGTTACTGCAGGCAGATAAAATGGCTTTGGTATTTTGCGCCTTGTTTGCCGCCAGCGCTTTACTGACGACGGTCTTGTCAGCCGATTATATTACCAATAAGGACGACCAACCTGAGGAGTATTTTTTATTATTGGTACTCAGTACGCTGGGGGCCTGTGTGCTGGCTTATGCCGTACATGTAGCCAGTTTGTTATTGGGTATGGAGCTATTATCTGTAGCGCTATATGCCTTGATTGCCTACCCCGACAAATCAATGCTACCGCTGGAGGCCGCCACTAAATACCTGGTGCTATCCGCAGCCGCCTCAGCAACCATTCTTTTTGGTTTTGCTTTATTATACGCATTAACGGGGACACTGCTGTTCACCGAGTTGGGGCAACAGTTAGCAAGTTTACCTGCTAACAGCGAACTAACGGTGACTGTTGCGGCGGTATTGGTATTTGCCGGTTTGGCTTTTAAATTATCGCTGGTGCCTTTCCATATGTGGACTCCCGATGTTTATCAGGGCGCACCGTCACCGGTAACCGGCTTTCTGGCATCAACCGCTAAAGCGGCAATCTTTGTAGTTATGCTGCGCTGGTTTTTACAGGCTGAACTATACCGCTATGAAGCACTATTAGATGCAATAACCGTGCTTGCCATTCTGAGCATGCTGGTGGGAAATTTACTGGCCTTACAGCAGAATAATCTTAAACGCATCCTAGCCTACTCATCGATTGCGCATATGGGCTATTTGTTAATTATTCTGGTGGTCTGCGGCGGTAGTGACCAACGCGCGTTAGCGACTGAAGCCGCACTGTATTATTTAATTGCCTATACCGCCACTACTATCGCAGCCTTTGGTCTACTGTCGCTTATCTGCTCACAACAGCGAGAAAAAGAACATGTTGAGTTACAGGTTGTTAGCGGTTTATTTTGGCAGCAACCATTACTGGCCGGACTGATGTTAGTCGCCTTATTGTCTTTAGCGGGTATCCCGTTGACAGCGGGCTTTATTGCTAAGTTTTATATTTTCAGCGCGGCGGTTAGTATTTCTCATTGGTTGTTAATTAGCAGTCTGATCGTCGGTAGCGGTATTGGTATTTATTATTATCTACGCATTATTTTCATTATGACGCAACGTGTTGAGGTAGTGGCGACTGGAGAAATGCAGGATATGAGCGTACCGGTACGGGTACCTAAGGGCAGCTATGTCCGTGTTGTTGCCAGTCTTTTAATTGCCGCAATTTTATTGCTTGGCACGGTCCCACAGCCATTAATGGCTTATTTACGGTCAATACTTTAACTAACATTTAATTGGAGATTGATATGCTTAAATCTGTCGACTTACAAGACTATATGCTGCATAACCCAATCAAAGTCAAAGAGGATGACAATTTACTTGACGCCATAGATGCCATCGTTGCCCATAAAATTTCGGGCTTATGCGTGGTAAATGACAGGGGTGAGTTGATTGGCGTGTTGTCTGAGCTAGATTGCCTGCGTGCCGTGTTAAGTTCGACCTACAATGAAAGCGGTATTGGTAGGGTCAAAGAGGCGATGTACTGTGGAGAGATTACTGTCGCTAAACCCGGTGAAGATATAGTCGATGTTGCCCAAGATATGCTCAATTGCAGCCACCGCCGCCGCCCGGTTGTTAAAGACGGGAGATTGGTGGGGCAGATTACCTGTCGGCAAATATTAAGCGCGATTAAAGACTTTTATCGGTGACTGGACTAATAATTGTTGACTGCAATTACTATCGATCTTGCTAAACACCTAGGCAAAACGCCAACACGGCTATCTTCAAACTGACTCAACATAATCAATAAACCGCCTTTAGAAATATATTGGCATAGATCTTTTCCCTATAAGCTTCTGATTATTAATAGAAATACATATCACCCAAAGCTAATGCTGAACTACAATAATAAGATTAATTCGATTTCAACTAACGATATATGACCACAGCCACAGACATTGCACGTTATCGACCTCGTTTGCTCTGCGCGCCTTTTGTGACGGCGCTGCTTGCCCTAGCGCTTTGTCTACCTATTAAGGGCTTTAGCACCGATCAAGCTCTCACCATTAATATGCGTGATGCCGATATCACCGCTGTTATTCAGTGGATGGCAGAACAAACTAATAAGAAGGTCGTAGTAGACCCAAGAGTCAAAGCTAAGGTGACGGTGCTGGCCAATCAGCCCATGGATACTGACCAAGCCTATGAGGTGTTTTTAGCGATGTTAGATGTCTATGGTTTTGCCGCCACTGAGGCCGGTGGTATTCTTCGCATATTCCCTGCCTCACTGGCAAAAACGTCGCCGCGAGATTTAATTGATAGCTTTGATGGACTGGGCAGTGGCAGTCAAATACTTTATGTGTACCGCGCGAGTAAAGTATCAGCTACGAGCCTTGTAGAATTATTGCGGCCTCTACTGCCGGGCAATGGCTATATCAGCGCCTTCCCCGAGACCAACAGTTTAATCATTGCTGACAGTGGCGCCAACGTTAAGCGCTTAGTGACAATGATCAAGCGGATGGATGAATCCGGTCAGCTCGACATAGAAGTGCTGCCATTACAGTACGCTAATGCCGCCAATGTAGCTGGTCTGGTGGAATCTCTGCTGGCCAATGAAACTCAAGCGGCGTTTACCGTCGCCAGCGATGACCGCTCTAATAGTTTGTTAATGTCTGGAAGCCCTGCCACCCGTAATCGCGTTAAGCAATTGGTGGCACAGCTGGACCAACCTTTGGACAGTACGGGCAACACCCGAGTGAGTTATTTACACTATATGGATGCAGCTGAATTACTGCCGATATTGCGCGGCATGAGTAGTGCCGTATCAAAAGATAACACTGACAGTAATCGCGGCTCGACTATCAGTATTGAGGCCAGCGAAAGTGCTAACGCGCTCATTATGACGGCCCCAACTTATATGCTGGACGAAATGCAATCTGTTATTGACCAAGTAGATATTCGTCGCGCCCAAGTATTGGTCGAGGCGATCATCGTTGAGGTCAGCAAAGACTTCACCGAAACGATTGGTGTCGAATGGAATAGCAGTCTCAATAGTGAGGGCGTTGAGGGCATAACTAATTTTGGTGGCCGTGTTATTGCCGGTGATCAAGTATCCCTACTCGGCAATGGTTTAAGTCTCGGCTTTTATCGTAACGGCAGTTTACGCGCTTTAGTACGAGCCATTGCTAAAGAAACTGACGCCAATATTTTATCAACACCCTCGATACTAACACTTGACAATCAAGAAGCGGAAATACTAGTAGGCTCCAACGTACCGTTTATTACGGGTCAATCAACCGGCTCTTCTTCAAGCACAAATGATCCTTTTACCACTATTACACGTGAAGACATTGGGCTTAGCCTAAAGATCACTCCGCAGATTAACGAAGGCGATTCAATTACGTTAGATGTATTACAAGAGATTGAAACCATTGCGCAATCTACTTTAGTCAGCAATGATATCGTCACCAATAAGCGCAGTATCAAGACCAAAGTACTGGTCGAAGATGAGGCGATTTTGGTGTTAGGTGGTTTGGTATCTGATGAAACTCAAGAGCTGGTCAACAAAGTACCGCTATTAGGTGATATACCATTGCTAGGCCAGTTATTTAGAACCACCACCCAATCGATAATAAAAAAGAATTTGATGGTGTTTATCCATCCGGTGATTATCGACTCGGATAAAATCGCTAATGAGGTCAGCGAAAACCGCTACCAAGTGATGCAGGATTTACAGAAAAAATATAACAGTGGTAAATTTAAAACTAAAGACGTTGAACTGTCAGATTTTACTGAGTATACGCCTCAAAAGGC
>JBNMPW010000147.1:0-7176 GCA_051277205.1 Oceanicoccus sp.
CTGGTTGGTCGGCGCCAATAAAAGTAAATACGATAGTGGTGGACACAATGTCTCTCCGCTGATTGTTGTTTTACCATTAGTTTAGCTATTGCTTAGGTTGATACAAGTTTCCATCTATAATTGATTGGCTAAAGGGTATAAATTCCCCTGCATTGTCAGGCAGCTATTGCATCTGTTAATCGAAAGACCGAAAATCACGCCCACAAGTATAAATATAATCCGTTTTTGTATTGTAAAAAGGTAACCGCTAAATGGAACAATTATCCAGCAATAAAATATGTGGCGGTTGGCAAAATCGCTACCAACACCGCTCGCAAGTGTTAGCTTGTGAGATGGTGTTTTCTGTTTATCTACCGCCACAAGCCGAGCTGGGTAATGTGCCAGTGTTGTACTGGTTATCAGGCTTAACCTGTAATGATCAAAACTTTGTTACTAAAGCGGGTGCCCAGCGCTATGCCGCTGAACACGGCGTAGCTATTGTGGCACCTGATACCAGCCCTCGCGGAGACGATGTAGCTAATGACGATGCTTGGGATTTTGCCCAAGGAGCCGGTTTTTATTTGAATGCCACTGAGCAGCCTTGGGCTAAACACTTTCAGATGTACGCCTACATTGTCACTGAGTTACCTGCGCTGATTAACGCCAGCCAACCGGTAGATAGCGCTCGTTGTGGTATTTTTGGACACTCGATGGGCGGCCATGGTGCGCTTTCTATTGCCTTAAAAAATCCACAACAATATCAATCGGTATCTGCTTTCTCGCCAATTTGTGCACCGATGCAATGTCCTTGGGGTGAAAAAGCGCTGACGGGTTATTTGGGGGCTGATAGGCAGAGTTGGCCTGAGTATGATAGTTGTGAACTAATAGCTTCCGCGCAACAGCGCTTGCCCTTATTGGTCGACCAAGGGGGTGCTGATGAGTTTCTTACAGAGCAGTTAAAGCCTGAGTTATTGGAAGCCGCCTGCGAGCAGTATCAGCATCCATTAACGCTCAGAATTCAGCCAGGTTACGATCATAGTTATTATTTTATTAGCAGCTTTATCGGCGACCACATCAAGCATCATGCCGATGCTTTGAGTTTGCTGTGAGTGACTTTTACTCTGACACCGAGAATGAGAATAGCTCTGAGAATGAGAATGCGGCTGAATACTTAGAAATTCCGCCGCAGCAACTGGCGCCGGAAATTTTACAGGCAGTAATTGAGGAGTTTATTACTCGAGAGGGTACCGACTACGGCTTGCAAGATTATTCATTGCAACAGAAAGTCGATCAGGTTAAGCGGCAGCTAGAACTTGGTAAGGCAGTGATTGCTTTTGATGCGGTTACTGAGAGTTGTAGTCTGTTTTTGAAAGACTAGCGTGCTGATTGTTGAGCGTTAGTTTGGTTGCAGTCATGCTTTCAAATTATTATCAGATAAAAAATGCTGTGCGTAGAGTAGCCAATCGAGCAGGCTTTGGTGAATGGCAATTAATTGTTCGCCGTCACTGTCGTTGTGCTCCGCGGCCATGTTGGCAATGTCAGCTAAAGCGGCAACAATTTCACTGACCTGTTTAACCTCAAGGTCAATTTCCAGCAGTTTATCTTGGGTGTTATTGCTGAAGTCGTGACGGGCTTGAGCTTGTAGGCTTTGTACCGTCATCGCCAAACTGGGATAGTTAGCGCGCAGTAATTGAAATGTTAATTGTAAGCAATCGATACTAAAATAGTTACTGGCCACCGTAATGGGGTCAATAGGTTGTGATATTTGCCTGGTGGGTTTCATTGAAATCTCCACTTCTTTAGCCGTTGAGGTCTGTTGTGAGCTCAGCTTTTATATCGGCCATTGTAGACTGACTTGGCTAATAACAATAAAGACACTTTACCAGCTCGCTTTGCTATTGCCAGTAGCTGTTAGAAAATAACAACCATTAACCCCTTGAGTAATAAGTATGGATTTTAACATAGATGATAGCCTAGATACCTCGGGCTTGCTGTGTCCGGAGCCGGTGATGATGCTGCACAATAAAATTCGCGATATTAGCAGCGGTAAAGTACTGGAAGTGATTGCGACCGACCCTTCAACCCAACGCGATATACCAAAGTTTTGTCTTTTTCTTGGTCATGCGTTGATTGATGAGCAGCAGCATGACGAGAAGTATTATTACTATATCCGTAAAAGCTAGTGCCCAGTATGCTATACAAATAACCGCGACTTAATCAAAAGGCTGTACTTTTTATAAGCAAAGTGCGGTACCCGTTACTGTGATACCGCCAGGAACGCACCAATAGAGCGCGCATATAACGTAAGAATATAAAAGGGCTGAACCCATTTCTTGATTGAGAGCGCTTATTGATCAATAATGAAGGCTATGACCTCATTTTTCAAATACATTGCTTATTTTTTGGTATTGGCTGTCTTGTCCAATGGCTTATTTGCTGCCCAAATGACGGCAGTAATGCAGTCTGATGTAAGCACTATGTCTGGCGCTGATAGCAGTGATCTTCCATGCCATGGTGATGTGGGTGAATCTGTTGATAAAGCCAGCAAGCCAGATTGTTGTAATGGTGATTGTTCAGGCTGCGTTATCAGCTCTCAGTATTCAGCTCCTGGGTCGACTTTACTGTCCTCAACAGACACATTTTCTATCAATGTCGTTATTGATAACCATCAACTACCGCAGCACAACTCCAGTCTTTATCGCCCACCTATATTGATCTAAGCCCAGGGCAAGTACGCCCTGAATATGAGCTATTCGCTTTCAGCTGACTGAAAGTTAATTGTAATCCATGGGTATAGATCATGAAAAACCTTGTTCTGATGTTGATAGGTATTGCCTATTTTCACACCGCTTATGCAAATCAACTTTCTTTAGTGGAGGCCGTCACTCAGGCGGTGACAAATGATGACTGGTTAGCCAGCAGCCGCTTAAGAGAAAGTGCTTATCGAAACGAAGCGATCAGCCACAGCGCATTACCTGATCCAACTTTATCATTCGGTGTTGCAAATTTACCGACGGATAGTTGGGATTTTAATCAGGAAAACATGACGCAAATTAAAGTCGGCGTGACGCAGCGCTTTCCCGGCGGCGATAGTCGGGCCGTCAAAGCTAGAAAAACGGAATTACAGGCTGACGTAAACCCTATTCAGCGCTGGGAGCGCAAGGCCGCGCTGACTCAAGCCGTTTCTCATTTATGGCTTGATAGTTATTTGGCCAAGAAGTCTATTGCGCTGATCGAAAAAGATAGGGTGCTGTTTGAGCAGTTAGTCGATGTGACAACGGCTCGCTATAAATCCACGGTCGGAAAAACCAGGCAACAGGATGTCATCAGCGCGCAGCTGGAGCTCATTAAGCTTGAAGACCGGTTGACACAATTACAGTTGCGTTATGACATTAGCCGTCAATTGTTAGCGCAATGGCTACCCATTGAACTCCATTCTTGGTCTCTACTACTAGAGCTGCCCAATCCTCCCGTGATACCGCATTATTCAACTGAGCTTGTCCAACAGTATATTAAGCGTCATCCGCAATTACTAATTGCGGATAAAAAAATCGATATTCAGCAGGCTGAGATAGATATCGTTAACCAAAATTATAAACCTGGATGGGCGCTCAGTGCTTCTTATGGTTACCGAGAAGATTCTCCAGCGGGGTTAGACAGGTCAGATTTTTTCTCAGTTGGTGTTAGTTTCGATTTACCAATTTTCACAGAGAATCGACAAGATAGAGGGGTTGCTGCTGCTCGCTCCCGCGAGCAAGCAATATCTGTAGATTATCAATTATTGGAAAGACAGCTGTTGTCGCAAGCTTATAAAACACTGGCCGAAATCAATCGACTTGAAGAGCGCTCATTTTTATATGAAACAAGACTATTGAATCAAATGCATGAGCAGGTCGAGGCTTCGCTCTCCTCTTATACCAATGATGACGGTGATTTTGCCGGCGTGATGAGAGCATTCATCGCTGAACTGAACAGTAAAATTGAGTCACTGGAAATTGAGGTTAACCATCGTAAAGCTTTAGTGACGATGAATTATTTGATGATGGGCGTTCATATGTCAAGTACAACAGCATCATCGCATGGAGAATGGAAATGAATTCAAGTAAAACGATAATAGCCGCAGTAATAATTGCCCTGTTAGTCGGTACCGGTATTGGACTTTTATTTTCCCCTCGTGAGGCCACTAGTATTTCGGCAAAAAAGCAAGTGCTTTACTGGGTGGCTCCAATGGATTCGAATTACCGTCGCGATCAGCCTGGCCAGTCACCGATGGGGATGGACTTAATTCCTGTCTATGAGCAATCTGCAAGTGATGGTCACGGATCTGGTGTTGTAAGAATCTCGCCTGATGTTGTCAATAACCTAGGTGTTAGAGTGACCAAAGTTCGTCGAGATGTGCTTCACACAAAAATTAATACCGTGGGCTACGTTAAGTATGATGAAGATCAGTTGCAACACATTCACCCCCGCGTAGAAGGTTGGGTCGATAAGTTGTATGTCAAAGCGACAGGAGACCCTGTTGAGAAGGATCAGCCATTATATGACTTGTATTCACCTCAGTTGGTCAATGCTCAGGAGGAGTACTTGTTGGCATTGGCTCGCAACAACCAACGTTTAATTCAGGCCTCGGAAAATCGTCTTAAGGCTTTACAGCTATCTGTTAGCTTTATTCAAAAGCTAAAGGCTAAACGCAAAGTGTCTCAGGCCATTACTTTTACTGTTCCTCAATCGGGTGTTGTCGACAATTTAAATATTCGTGAAGGATTTTTTGTAAAACCAGGCACAACTATGATGTCGATCGGTAAGCTGGATCAAGTATGGGTTGAGGCCGAAGTGTTTGCGCGCCAGGCGGCATTAGTCAAAGCCGGTATCCCCGTCACCATGAGATTGGATTATCTAAAAGGTCGGATATGGAAAGGCCAGATTGATTATGTCTATCCCTCATTAAATCCAGTTACAAGAACGCTCAGGGTGAGATTACGTTTCGATAATATAGATAAAATGCTTAAACCGAATATGTTTGTTGAGATCACTATACACATAGATAGTCCAGAGACGTTTTTGCTTGTTCCAAAGACTGCGGTTATCCGCACCGGAGATAAAAATGTCGTAGTTCTTGCTTTAGGTGAGGGTCGATATAAGTCTGTGGCGGTAGAAATTGCAGGCTCCGATAATGAGTTTCTCTCTATCAGTAAAGGGCTAAAGTTAGGTGATGAGGTGGTGGTCTCGGCACAGTTTTTACTCGATTCAGAATCCAGTAAAAACTCTGATTTTAAGCGTATGCATAATCAGTTTGAGGCGGATGAGACACTACCTTCTACCCCCCCGAACAGTTCGCCTACTACCACACAAACTCATCAGTTTCATTAGGAGCGACCATGATTGAAACTATAATTCGTTGGTCGATAACCAATCGATCTTTTGTGCTGATAGCGGCTGCGATGCTGGTTGCTGTCGGTCTGTATTCGGTTCGTGATACACCGATTGATGCCATCCCTGATCTTTCTGATGTTCAGGTGATCATAAAAACCAGCTATCCCGGTCAGACGCCTCAAGTAGTGCAAGATCAAGTCACGTATCCATTAACAACGGCTATGTTATCGGTTCCCGGGGCAGTAACAGTAAGAGGCTACTCATTTTTTGGTGATTCTTACGTCTATGTAATTTTTGAGGAGGATACAGATCTTTATTGGGCGCGAAGTAGAGTGCTTGAATATTTAAGCCAGGTAGCATCGTCATTACCGGACAATGCGCGTCCGCAATTAGGGCCTGATGCAACAGGGGTTGGTTGGGTTTATTTATACGCATTAGTTGATAAAACGGGCAAGCACGATATCAGCCAGTTACGTTCGATACAGGATTGGTTTTTAAAATATGAACTGCAAACGGTACATGGCGTTTCTGAAGTAGCTGCTATAGGTGGGATGGTCAAGCAGTATCAGGTAAATGTAAATCCTGACAAGCTTCGCGCCTTTAATATTCCGTTAGCACATATTCAAACGGCAATAAAACGTGGCAACCAAGAAGTGGGGGCTTCAGTGGTTGAGATGGCGGAAGCAGAATATATGGTGACTGCATCTGGCTATATCAAAAACGAGCAAGACTTAGGCAATATTCCACTTGGTGTCAATCAAAATGGAACCCCGCTGTTATTAAAAGATGTCGCTGATATCGGTGTTGGCCCACAAATGCGTCGCGGTATTGCTGAATTAAACGGCGAGGGTGAAACCGTTGGCGGTATTATTGTTATGCGATTTGGTGAGAACGCGCAAAAAACCATTAAAGCAGTGAAAGCTAAGCTAGCTTCACTCCAAAAAAGTCTTCCGAAGGGCGTTGAAGTTATTACCGTTTATGATCGCTCCGGCCTCATTGAGCGCGCAGTCAATAACCTCTGGCAAACCCTATTAATTGAATTTATTGTCGTTGCTTTAGTTTGCATTGTGTTTCTTAAGCATGTTCGATCATCGCTGGTGGCCATCATCAGTTTGCCGATTGGCATACTGGTGGCGTTTATTATCATGAGGTTGCAAGGTGTCAATGCCAATATTATGTCACTTGGTGGTATCGCGATTGCGATTGGCACCATGATCGATGGTGCAATAGTAATGATCGAAAATATGCATAGGCATATGGAAAAAACTACGCTGACTGATAAAAACCGTTGGCAAGTTGTCACTGACGCGGCGATTGAGGTAGGCCCTGCCTTGTTTTTTAGTTTGATGATCATCACTGTAAGTTTTCTCCCTGTCTTTACGCTGGAAGCTCAGGAAGGACGAATGTTCTCTCCATTAGCCTATACCAAATCCTATGCTATGGCTGCCGCCGCTATTCTCGCGATTACACTTGTTCCCGTTTTAATCGGTTATTTTGTACGTGGGAAAATAAAAGCTGCAAGCGATAACCCTGCCAACCGCTTACTGGTTAATTTTTACAAGCCGTTACTAAGCATGGCTTTGAATAATCCTAAAAAAACACTAGGTATTGCTCTATTGGTTTTACTAAGCAGCTTATGGCCAATCAGTAAAATCGGCAGTGAGTTCATGCCCTATTTGGATGAAGGTGATTTGATGTATATGCCTACTACTCACCCAGGTATTTCTATTGGTAAGGCCCGAGAGTTGTTACAGCAAACAGATAAGCTCATTGCCACTGTCCCTGAGGTGAAAACAGTCTTTGGTAAAATTGGCCGAGCAGAAA
>JBNMPW010000148.1:0-7100 GCA_051277205.1 Oceanicoccus sp.
TCACCTTCTTTGTTCTATATTTTGCTTTATCACGTTTGCCGGTCTGGTTATTGCGCCAAACAGTGTGACTAAATCTCGAAACTCTCAAGCTTCTTCTCAACCAGGATGTTCTTCATAACAACATACTTAGGCATCCCCCTGTCATCATAATCCGGATAAGCTTCGCCCTTAATCAATGGATACAAATAATTTCGACACTTATCCGTAATCCCAAATCCATCGGCCCTTATAAAATCCATCGGCATCATCTTCTCAACATTCGCGACGTCAGCTAAATCAGCAATACCGATCTCCCATCGATAGGGCTTATCGGATAGGCGTTTAATCGTTGGCATGATCGAGTTTTTACCCTCAAGCGCCATCTCGACTCCATATTTTCCAAGCGCATAAGCCTGCTCAACATCGGTGGCTGAGGCAAGATGACGCGCCGCGCGTTGTAGGTAATCAGCGACCGCCCAGTGGCATTTATAATCATGGGCATTTTTAATCATGTTGGCAACGACTGGTGCGGCACCGCCAAGTTGAGCGTGTCCGAATGAGTCCCGTGTGCCTTGCTCGGCGAGGAATGTACCGTCTGGATAATGAGCGCCTTCTGATACGACGACGGTGCAATAGCCATGGTTTTCTACTTTGTCTTTTACGGCAGCAAGAAATTTCTGTTGATCAAAATCAACTTCGGGCAATAGCAATAAAACAGGAACATTGTAGTCTTCGATCAAACCGCCAGCGGCGGCTATCCAACCGGCGTGGCGCCCCATTACTTCCAGTATGAATACTTTGGTTGAGGTTTTAGCCATGGAATTGACGTCGAATGAAGCTTCCAGTGCTGACACCGCAATGTACTTTGCGACTGACCCAAAGCCTGGGCAGTTGTCGGTAATCGGCAGATCGTTATCCACCGTTTTAGGAATATGAATCGCTTGCACTGGGTACCCCATTGCTTCTGAAAGCTGAGATACTTTGTAACAGGTATCGGCTGAATCTCCACCACCGTTGTAAAAGAAGTAACCGATGTTATACGCTTTGAAAACGGCGATTAGACGTTCGTATTCGCGCTTGTTTTGTTCAAAGCTTTTCATTTTGAACCGACATGAACCAAAGGCACCGGATGGTGTTTTCTTAAGTGCTGCTATATCGTCAGCAGTTTCATATGAGGTATCGACCAGTTCTTCTGTTAGTGCACCAATGATACCGTTGCGACCTGCGAATACGGTATCGATGCGGTCGCTATGTTGGCGGCAGGTTTCAATGACGCCACAGGCCGATGCGTTAATGACAGCGGTAACACCACCGGATTGGGCGTAGAAGGCATTCTTAATACTCATGTGTTTATACCCATGCGTTTATACTTAATGTTTATACACATTGAAGTGACTCTAAATATAAATTGAAGGTTAGTTAAAAACCTAGTTTAAATAAGCCTAATTAAATAAGAAGAGATAAAATAGAACGAATAAAAAAGGGCAGAAATACCTGCCCTTTCTAAAGTGTATCTCTAGCCTAATAGTGGTGCGATAACTAGGCTAACAATTGCCATAACGTTAATCAAAATATTCATCGATGGGCCCGAGGTATCCTTGAACGGATCACCAACCGTATCGCCAACGACTGTTGCAGTATGAACATCAGAACCTTTACCACCAAGATTACCCTTTTCGACATATTTTTTTGCGTTGTCCCAGGCGCCACCGGCGTTTGCCATCATCAACGCCATGAGTACGCAGCTTAATAAAGCACCGGACAACATACCGCCGAGTGCTTCTGCGCTGATAATAAAACCAACCAGTGGTGGTACGCTAACAGCAATAACACCCGGCACGATCATTTTCTTGAGTGCTGCTGTGGTTGCAATATCGATGCATCTGGCAGTATCAGGCTCAGCGGTGCCTTCGAGTAACCCATCAATTTCGCGAAACTGACGACGAATTTCTTTAATCATTTCAAAAGCAGCATCGCCAACGGCGGTCATGGTGATAGAGGCGATAACAAATGGAATAACGCCACCAATAAACAAGCCTATTAAGACGTCGGGATTACTCAGTTCAAGACTAAAATCTGGAATATTGAGAGACACTGTCTCAATAAACGCGGTGATAATGGCGAGTGCCGCGAGTGCCGCTGCACCAATCGCAAAGCCTTTACCTATGGCTGCAGTGGTATTGCCCAACTCGTCTAGCGAATCAGTGATCTTGCGAGTTTCTTCACCAAGACCTGCCATTTCTGCAATGCCTCCTGCGTTATCAGCAACGGGACCATAAGCATCAATTGCCATTGTGATACCAACCGTAGCGAGCATGCCTACCGCGGCAATACCAACACCGTAAAGCCCAGCGAAGTGGCTTGAGATGGCGATAATGCCACAGATAGTGAAAACGGGTATGGCGACAGATTGCATGCCAATCGCAAGGCCGCTGATCATTACCGTCGCAGCACCGGTTTCACCCGACTTTGCAATATGTCTAACAGGGGCTCCAGCGGTATAATATTCCGTTACCAGGCCAATGACGATGCCGCCAACCGCGCCAGACAAGACCGCCACCCAGATCCCCCAGTTCAAACCGAGTTGTGATATCAAAAAATACGCTAGAACTATGAATATGATAGAAGAGCCCATCGTACCCATGCGCAATGCTTTTTCAGGTGATTTGGCCGCATTAGATTTGACGATAAAAATACCGGCAATGGAGCAAAGCAAGCCAAGTGAAGACAGAGCCAGGGGTAAAAACATTAAGTCACCCTGACTGCCCATACCGATTAAGGCGTTGGTGCCGAGCGTTGCGGCGATGGCGATAGTCGCAATCATTGATCCACAATAGGATTCGAAAATATCCGATCCCATACCCGCTACATCGCCAACATTATCACCGACATTATCAGCGATTACACCTGGATTTCTTGGGTCATCTTCAGGAATTCCGGCTTCTAATTTGCCAACTAGGTCAGCGCCAACGTCGGCACTTTTAGTGAAAATACCCCCACCGACACGAGAGAACAGCGCAACAACCGAGGCCCCCATGGCGAAGCCATGGATGGCGTGCAGTGACTCTGGGTTGCCACTAAACATAATAAAGGTGATACCTAATCCGAGTAATCCAAGTGCGGCAACACAAAGCCCCATGATTGAACCACCGAAGAATGCAACAGTCAGCGCAGCGGCTGGTCCCGAATTATGAGCGGCCGTAGTGGTACGTACATTCGCCTTGGTCGCGGTGTTCATGCCGATGTAGCCAGCGGTTCCCGAAGCCAATGCGCCGAGAACAAAACAAAAGGCGGTGGCCCAACCTAAAAAAATGAATAGTAGTACGGTCAGTACGGCTGCGAACATCGCCAGCATTTTATACTCGCGGGTCATAAAGACCATCGCGCCAAGGTGAATCTGTTTGCCTATTTCGGCAACTTTTCCTTCTCCTTCAGGAAATTTCTTTACCTGATTGTAGATGTACATCGCGACAACCAGGCCGAACGCACCAAGAATTGGTGGTAACAAATGACTAACTTGCATACTTTTCCCCTTAATAGTGTTTATGGACTCTCTAAAAATGCACTTTTCCCGCGATTACGGCTTCACCGATTTTATGCTCCTGCACCAACAGTAGGGACCATTAGGCCAAATCGACTACCGCACATCCATGTACTTAAGCTCCATACTCAAATCCTCAAGTACTTTATGTACTCGGTTCTTGGTAACTGCTGCTGCGTTACTCTACCGTCTGCATCCATGCAGTTGTCCGTGCGGAACTTCACTTGTACTCACAAAAAAACTACTACTTTTAAAAGGCCCTTTAGTTGAAATATTATTTTATGGTAACCTATTGTTCTTGATTTAAAACATTGTGTTGAATAAGCTTTTTATTTAATAATCATATTCAAGAGCAATAGTTAACAGATTATCTGTTCGCTGTCATCATATCTATTTTTAATGCTGGTTGAAAACCCGTTTTAGGTAAAGACGGCTATTGTTCGATTAAATATCAGAATAAATCGTTTAATAGTCGGTAATTGTGCGTAAAAAGGCTCGACTAGCACTAGGCATTCGGCTGCGTCAATGGTTTAATCACCGGCCATCAATCCCCGTTGAAGTGTTGTAAAATCTTGTTTTTTCATTCCCCGTAACCGATCAATATGTCGAGGCGTGTCTACCTTAAAGATGAACATATGGAAACTCGCCTGATTAGGCGACGTATCATCCTGTCTGCTCTTTTTATCCTGGTATTATTCAGTGTATTGTTAGGTCGTCTTTACGTCCTGCAAATTGTAGATCATGACCATTTCAGCACGCTGTCTGATAATAATCGAGTCCGCATAAAGGCGCTGCCGCCAGCTCGGGGTCTGATTTATGATAGAAATGGTGTGGTCATGGCCAACAATCTGCCTGCCTATAGGCTAGAAATTATCAAGGAGCAAGTCGAAGATCTAGATCAAACATTGATCGATCTAAAACAATACGTTGACTATAGTGATCTTGACCTCCGTCGTTATCGTCAGGCGGTTAATCGTCGCCGATCGTTCGAAAGCATCCCACTCAGGCTGAACCTGAACGATGACGAGGTTGCCAGGCTGGCCGTTAATTTATACAAATTCGACGGTGTTGAAATTAATGCTCGGCTGACGCGCCATTATCCGCAGGGTGATCATGCCGTCCATGCGCTGGGATATGTAGGTCGCATCGATGTTAAAGATCTAGGGCGCGTGGATGAAAATAACTATGCCGGTACCAGTCATATTGGAAAGTTGGGGTTAGAAAAATTCTATGAGTCTGAGCTACATGGCATCGTCGGTGTACAGCAGGTAGAGGTCAATGCCAGAGGCAGGACGCTTCGTGTGTTAAGTGAAACACCGCCAGTGCCGGGTAATAACCTACACTTGACCATCGACTTTAAATTGCAGAAAGTGGCCGAGCAAGCCTTTGGCGACTTGACCGGTTCAGTGGTGGCGATTGATCCTAATAATGGCGAAGTACTGGCTCTAGTGAGCATGCCTAAATTCAACCCAAATTTATTCGTCAACGGCATTAGCCATAAGAGCTACAATGAGCTGCGTAATTCAACCAAGCGACCATTGTTTAATCGCGCATTATCGGGGCAATACCCACCTGGCTCAACAACCAAACCGTTTTTCGGGCTAGCGGGATTGGAAGCGCGAACCATTAGCGGCCAAACTAAAATATTTTGCCGTGGATTTTATCGCCTGCCAAACGAAGATCATAAGTATCGAGACTGGAAGAAGCAAGGTCATGGCCACATGGATTTAAACGGCGCAATAACGCAATCTTGTGATGTTTACTTCTATGACTTATCTTATCGATTGGGTATCGATAAAATGTCCTCTTTTCTAGATAAGTTTGGCTTTGGTAAAAAAACTGAAATCGACAGCACAGGTGAGGCGAGAGGGCTACTGCCATCAAGGGAATGGAAGAGAAAGACCTTAAGCCAACCCTGGTTCCCCGGTGAAACGCTCAATACGGGCATTGGGCAAGGCACCTTCTTGGTGACACCATTGCAATTGGCTAATTCTACTGGCGCATTGGCGTTAAATGGATTGCGTTACCGCCCACATTTGGTGAGTGCCTTGGAGGATGGATATTCGGGTAACAGGCTTGATATTCCCATCGAGCAAGTCGCCGAGGACGGTGTGAGTAAACAGTCAAATTGGCTGCAGGTGCACAAAGCAATGTTGAATGTTGTGCACGGTTTACACGGTACAGCGAATAGAATCAACCGAGGTCTTACTTACAGATTAGCGGGTAAGACGGGTACGGCGCAAGTCTATGGCATCGCCCAGGATGAGGAGTATGACGAAGACACAGTCATTCATAAACTGACTGATCACGCATTGTTTATGAGTTATGCGCCCGCACAAAACCCTCAAATTGCGGTTGCGGTTATTGTCGAACATGGTGGGCATGGCAGTTCCGTGGCCGCGCCTATTGCACGAAAAGTACTCGATGCATACCTAGCAGATACTGATGATTCCGGAGTGTCTAACGACAATTCTGGTGATGGTAGTCAGCCATGAAAGAGATGAGTGACACCAACAATTACTCACCCACACGCCGCTTGCTCGATGCGCTGAGTATCGATCCTGTTTTGCTATTATTGTTAGGTGTTCTGGCCACTTTCGGCATAGCGATGTTGTATAGCGCGAGTGGCTCTAATATTGATTTGATCGTGCGCCAAATATCACGGCTGTTGCTTGGATTGTTTTTCTTTATTGCGGTTGCCAACGTGCCGTTGCGCCTACTGAAAAATTTTTCAGTTTGGATTTATCTGTTTGGTGTTTTATTGCTACTAGCCGTGATGTTTTTTGGTGAGGTTGGCAAAGGCGCACAGCGCTGGCTTGACCTGGGTATCATTCGGTTTCAACCATCTGAAATTTTAAAGCTCGCTGTACCTATGATGGTTGCATCCTACCTGGCTGATAAAGTATTGCCGGTCGGCTTTAAGGACTTGTTCATATCCTTTATTTTAGTGCTTTTCCCTGTCATGTTAATCGCTAGACAGCCAGATCTTGGGACTGCAATATTGGTCGGCAGTGCTGGTGCTTTTGTATTGTTTTTGGCGGGTATTCGTTGGCGAATAATGTTAAGTCTTATGTTCCTTTTTTCACTCATGGCGCCGCTATTATGGAAGTTCGCGCTGCATGACTACCAACGCTCACGCATATTGACGATGCTCAATCCTGAGAGCGATCCACTTGGATCTGGGTATCATATTATTCAGTCTAAAATTGCAATTGGATCAGGTGGTGTTTATGGCAAAGGCTGGTTAAACGGGACGCAGTCACAGTTAGATTTTATCCCAGAGCGTTCAACTGATTTTATATTCTCAGTCTTTGGCGAAGAGTTTGGTTTTTTTGGTAGTGTTATTTTAATTTTTCTTTACCTCTCCATTATCTTTCGGGGGTTATATATTGCAGCTCGGTCGAAGGATAATTTTGGAAGATTGGTGGCAGGCGCTATTAGTTTAACCTTTTTTGTTTATTTGTTCGTGAATGTTGGCATGGTTAGCGGTATGTTACCGGTGGTAGGCGTGCCGTTGCCATTGATTAGTTATGGTGGTACGTCGATGGTGACGCTGTTAACTGGATTTGGATTGATTATG
>JBNMPW010000149.1:0-7069 GCA_051277205.1 Oceanicoccus sp.
TACGGCCATTCAGGGCGTCTCATTAGGTATCTGCTTGTTTTGTGGTATGATTCGGGCCTCGATTGGCGTTGTACGTTTTTTAGTGGCGGCGCCTTTTAAATAATAAGGAATACCGCGTTAAGCGGACAACAACACGGGCCAGAGTTTTATGGGTGAGTTAGCCAAAGAAGTTCTTCCGATTAATATTGAAGACGAGCTTCAGCAGTCGTATCTCGATTATGCGATGAGTGTGATCGTTGGGCGTGCGTTGCCAGATGTGCGGGACGGTTTGAAACCGGTTCACCGACGCGTTTTGCACGCCATGAATGTCCTGAGTAACGATTGGAACAAACCATACAAAAAATCGGCTCGTGTTGTTGGTGATGTGATCGGTAAATATCACCCTCACGGTGATTCTGCGGTATATGACACGATCGTTCGTATGGCGCAGGACTTCTCTATGCGTTATATGCTGGTGGATGGTCAGGGTAACTTTGGTTCGGTGGATGGTGATTCCGCTGCGGCCATGCGTTATACCGAAATCCGTATGGAAAAAATCAGCCATGACATGCTGGCTGATATCGACAAAGAAACCGTCGATTGGGTGCCTAACTACGATGGTACCGAACAAATTCCCGCGGTTATGCCGACCCGCATTCCAAATCTCCTGGTCAATGGTTCTTCGGGTATTGCGGTGGGTATGGCTACCAATATTCCGCCCCACAACCTCAATGAGGTCGTTAGCGCCTGTTTGGCGTTAATCGATAGTCCCGATATGACTATTGATGAGCTGATGGAGCATATCCCTGGCCCTGATTTCCCTACCGCCGCTTTCATCAATGGCCGCGCCGGTATTTTGCAAGCTTATCGCACCGGTAAAGGACGTATTTACTTGCGCTCTCGGGCTGAGGTTATCAGCAATGAGAAAACCAACAAAGACACCATCATCATCACTGAAATCCCTTACCAGGTTAACAAAGCGCGATTGATTGAAAAAATTGCCGAACTGGTAAAAGACAAAAAGATCGAAGGTATTGCCGAGCTCCGCGATGAGTCTGATAAAGACGGTCTGCGGGTGGTAATCGAAATGAAACGCGGTGAAATGGGCGAAGTTTGCCTCAATAATCTCTACACCCAAACTCAGCTTGAAAATGTCTTTGGCATTAACATTGTTGCCTTGGTTGACGGTCAACCAAGAATACTCAACCTAAAAGAATTACTTGAGCACTTTATCCGTCACCGCCGAGAAGTTGTGACGCGCCGTACCGTTTATTTACTGCGCAGAGCGCGTGAGCGTGGACATATTCTGGAAGGCTTGGCAGTTGCTATCTCCAATATCGACCCGGTAATTGAGCTTATTAAAGCCTCGGATACTACCGCTGAGGCAAAAGAGAAGCTGGCTGCCAGAGCTTGGGACCCCGGTGAAGTTATCGGCATGTTAGAGCGGGCCGGAGAAGGCGCTTGTCGCCCCGACGACTTAGCGGCTGACTTGGGCTTTCTTGATGGCAAATATTATTTGTCGCCTAATCAGGTGCAAGCCATTCTCGATATGCGTCTGCAAAAGCTGACCGGTCTTGAGCATGAGAAACTGCTAAAAGAATACCAAGAGAAATTAGATGAAATCGCCGAGTATCTGACTATTTTGGGCAGTGCCGAAAAACTAATGTCAGTCATTCGTGAAGAATTAAATGCGATTGTTGCTGAATATGGTGACGAGCGTCGTAGTGAAATAATCGAGTCTCTTCGTGATTTAACGGCCGAAGATTTGATCTCTGAAGAAGATCGCGTGGTGACTATTTCACACGGTGGTTACGCTAAAACGCAATCGCTGAGTGATTATCAAGCACAACGCCGCGGCGGAATGGGTAAGTCAGCGACTGCCGTTAAAGATGAAGATTTTGTTGAGCATTTGATGATTGCCAGCACCCACGATACAATTTTGTGTTTCTCAAATGTCGGTAAAGTCTATTGGTTGAAGGTTTTCCATATTCCTTTGGCCGGCAGAAACGCCCGCGGTCGCCCAATGGTTAATTTATTACCGCTGGAGGAAGGCGAGCGTATCACCTCGATCTTACCGGTTAGGGAATACACCGAAGGCCACTTTATCTTTATGGCCACAGCCAACGGAACCGTGAAAAAAACTGCCCTAACAAATTTTTCCCGTCAACGCAGTGTTGGTTTACGCGCGCTGGAGTTAGAAGAGGGTGATGTATTGATCGGCACCGCTGTTACCGATGGCGAATGTGATGTGATGTTATTTAGCACCTCCGGTAAAGCGGTGCGTTTTAATGAAAACGATGTCCGTGCCATGGGTAGAACCGCCAAAGGTGTTCGCGGTATTCGCCTTGAAGATGGTCAGAAAATGATTTCTTTGCTGGTACCTAAAGAAGGTGGTCGCATGCTGTCAGTTTCGGTTAATGGTTACGGTAAACGCACTGAATTTAACGAGTTTGCTACCAAAGGTCGCGGTAATAAAGGCATGATCTTTATGCAGGCCAGTGAGCGTAATGGCGAGATTGTCGGTGCGGTGCAAGTGTTTGACGGCGATGAGCTAATGATGATTTCTGATCAGGGCACGATGGTGCGTACTCGTACTGATGAGATCTCAGTATTAGGCCGCAATACCCAAGGTGTTAGAGTAATTCGTCTGAAAGAAGGCGAGCACGTGGTGGGTGTTGAGCGTATCGAAGAGCCAGACGAAGAGGCCGTTTTGTTAGAGTCTGCTGTTGTGGCGTCGCCAGATGCCGCCAGTGCTGTAGATTCTGCGCCAGAATCGCCTGCGCCAGAAGAAGATTAGTTGTGTAGCCCCGCCGGTTTTAGCCGGTGGGCTGTTTTTATCTTTAAATACTGAAGTTTTTTGAGGTTTATTGAATGTCACGTAAGTATAACTTTTGTGCAGGACCAGCGGCGTTGCCGGAGACTGTACTAGAGCAAGCAGCTGCAGAGTTGGTTGATTTCCAAAATACCGGTTTATCCATTATGGAAATGAGCCATCGTTCGGCTGAGATCGTAGCCATTGCTGATCAAGCCCAAGCAGATTTCCGCGAGTTACTGTCTATTTCTGACGACTATGCGGTGCTTTTTTTACAAGGTGGCGCCAGTACACAGTTTGCGTCTGTGCCGTTAAATTTATTGGGCGATAAAAAGTCTGCTGATTATGTAAATACGGGTCAATGGTCGAAAAAAGCGATCAAAGAAGCAAAACGTTTTGCTGATGTGAATGTGGTAGCCAGTTCTGAAGAGGCTAATTTCACTAATATTCCTAGCTTTGATAGCTGGCAGTTAAATAAAGATGCGGCTTATTTGCACTACACGCCCAACGAAACTATTGGTGGCGTAGAGTTTTTGTGGACGCCGCAGGTGGACGTGCCTCTGGTGGCAGATATGTCGTCGACAATTTTGTCGCGCCCCATCGATGTTAGTCAGTTTGGTGTTATCTATGCGGGTGCGCAAAAAAATATTGGCCCAGCAGGTCTAACAATTGCAATTGTGCGTAAAGATTTACTCGGTAAATCGAGTGCGGCTTGCCCAACTATGTTGGACTACAAAACCGCAGCCGACAATGATTCAATGTATAACACGCCGCCAACCTATGGCTTGTATTTAGCCGGTCTAGTGTTTAAGTGGTTAAAGGCACAAGGCGGTTTAACGGCTATTGAAGCATTAAATCGTCGTAAAGCTGAAAAACTGTATAGCTATATTGATGCCAGTGATTTTTATGCTAACCCGGTGGAGATCGCAAGCCGCTCATGGATGAATATACCGTTTACTCTCGCTAACGCCGATCTGGATAAGCAGTTTTTACAAGAGTCCGAGCAGGCAAATTTATTAAACTTAAAAGGCCACCGTAGTGTCGGTGGTATGCGTGCCAGTATTTATAATGCGGTGCCAGAGGCGGCAGTTGATGCGCTTATTGCATTCATGCAAGATTTTGAGTCCCGCGCTTAACGGCTGGCTGAATAAGTAATAACAAATTAAGATCAAGAGATTGCTATGGCCGATGATTTGAACAAACTGCGACAAGAAATCGATAGCATCGATATGCAGATTCATCAGTTAATCAATAAACGTGCTGAATGTGCCGAGCAAGTCGCTGCTAAAAAGTTGGCAGCATACATTGCTGATAATGCTGACGACGATTTGTCGAAGGTGATGTTTTATCGGCCTGAGCGCGAAGCGCAGGTACTGCAAAAAGTAATCGATCGAAATACTGGTCCCTTAGATGGCAAGACTGTTGCGCGTATTTTTCGCGAGATTATGTCGGCCTGCTTGGCGCTTGAAAAACCGATGGAGGTTGCTTACTTCGGTCCCGAAGGTACCTTCACCCAAGCGGCAACGATCAAACACTTCGGTCAAGCGGTGGTTAGTTTACCGCAGCCAAATATTGCCAATGTGTTCGCTCAGGTCGAGTCTGGTCAATGTCATTACGGTGTAGTGCCAGTAGAAAACTCCACAGAAGGCATGGTCAGTCATACCCTAGACAACTTTATGGATTCGCCGCTGAAGATCTGCGGTGAAGTCGAGTTGCGCATCCAGTTGCATTTACTGGTCAATGAAAGTGCCACAGCCGATAGCATTAAGAGTATTTGTGCCCACCAGCAGGCGTTAGCACAAGCCAGAAACTGGCTGGATAATAACTGGCCTAATGTTGAGCGGATAGCTGTTGCTAGCAACGCAGAGGCAGCGCGTATGGCGCAGCAAGATTCAAGCATTGCAGCAGTGGCGGGTGATATCGCTGCAGAGCACTACGGTTTGATGAAGTTGGCTAAAAATATTGAAGATTATGCCAATAACACCACCCGGTTTTTAATTATTGGTCCGCAGGAGGTTGCTGCTAGCGGTAGCGACAAAACATCGCTAATTGTTGAAGCCAATAACAAGCCTGGTGCATTATTAAAGTTATTAGAACCCTTCCATAGTGCAGGCGTAAGCTTGACGCGGATTGATACTCGGCCATCGCGTACCGATACTTGGGCCTATGTGTTTTTTATTGAGTTTGAAGGCCATCAGCAGGATAAATTGATCGGTCACATCCTTGACGGTTTAGCCGACCACTCAAGATTGTTGAAAGTATTAGGCTCTTATCCTAAAGCTGTACTTTAAGCTTTTAGACGCGTTACGAGCCTTCTGTTTTAATTTGCTGAGTCATGCTCCAACGCAAGCAAGTGCATGAGGGCTGACTTGGTTTAACTCGGTACCTTTATTATGTCTTCTGGTCTTTTCCCCGAATACGATGCGCATAGCATTTATTTTTCACGCAGTGATGTAAATTCTGATTTTGCGACATTTTCAAAACATAGTTTTGAGCTTGAAGACAAAGAATGGCCTTCTGTTGAGCATTATTATCAGGCGATGAAATTTAACGATGAGGCTTACCAAGAGCAAATTAGGCAAGCCAAGCATCCAAAAGCTGCCCGTAAAATGGGCCGTAATCGATTCCGAAAAATTCGTAAAGATTGGGCTACCGTAAAGTCAGTAGTGATGACGCGAGGCGTATATATTAAATGCCGAAGCTATCCCGATATAGCTGCCAAATTGTTAGCAACAGACGATAATAAACTCGTCGAAAATAGTCAGTATGATTATTACTGGGGTTGCGGACGCGATCGCCGAGGTGAAAATATGTACGGTCAGGTAATGATGAACGTACGCGATAAACTGAGAGAAGAGCAGCAGAAAAGCCTAGTGTGAAACTGTAAGCTAGGCTTTATAAGGCTGTCTGTTGCCGGTTCTCATCGGCGGTCTATGAAAAGACCGGGTCAAAACTTAACTTAATCTGAATTCTACGACCCGGGTGTTCCCGTGTCGTAGTGTGATAAATATTACCTCGGTAGCTGTAACTGACATCATAACCAACTACCCGCTCTTCATATTTAATGCGGTAATTTTGACAGCGATGATTGCTGCCCGGGTTATCTTTATAAATATCCTTAGCCACTGACGCCCCTAAAATACCGCCGGCAATCGCGCCTACCTTTTGATTAATTTTCTTGTGCCCTAATTCATTGCCAATGGCAGCGCCGAGTATGGTGCCGATTATCATCGGCGTATTGCTACTGCGCTCGTATTGGTGGCTAACATTGCCATGATCGCATTGATAGGGTACTCGATGCTCAATCTGCTGAGTAATAGGGCTTACCGAGCGTACACTCGCAAAGTCATAATAAGAATGACCGCGATTGTTATGATGTTGATTATTCTTATGGTTATATAAATAGTTATTTGAATGACTATTCAGCTGTATATACGAGTGCTTAGTGGAGTGCTTATTCGAATGTTTATTTGAACGCTTATCCGAATATTTACCCGAGTGCTTATTTGAGTGTTTATTCGACTGATAATTTGATGTGCTGTGCGAATAATGCTGTAGTTTATGCTTGCGGAAGTTATCACTATGGTCTGCGTAAGTTGATATGCTGTAGATCGATGAAGTAACAAAAAGTAAACTTAGTAACAGTCTTGGCGAGTTCATAATGCATTCCTCCTGCGGTGAACTTACCTTTAGATTACGACGTTGTAGATGAACTTAAACTGAATGGAAAATGCCCGTTATTAAGGTTTGTAAGGAATCGAAAGGGAATTAATGGCTTAACTTTCGTCGACAAACCAATGTTTTCGCCAGGCATCCATCACTTTTTCTGGGTACCAATACTTGCCATAGCTACCGTTATAGCGGGCTAAAGCGTTCATCCAGTTACCTTTTTCTTTCTTCAAATAGAACTGTAAAATACGGCATCCGTAGCTTAGGTTGGTATTTATATCGGTGAGATTGTCTTCTGGTCTGCCAATTTCATTTTTCCAAAAAGGCATCACTTGCATCAATCCTTGAGCGCCGACTCTAGATATTGCGTAGGGATCAAAGTAACTTTCTATTTGGATTAGGGCCAGCACCAAGTCCGGTTTTAAGTTGGCTTTGGTAGCTTCGCGGTGGACAGCGCGCAATAACTCTAAGCGCTGTTTTGGGTCCTTAATAAAACGTTGTAAGCGGCCGGACATATCGACCAGCCAAACTTCAGCGTCAAAACGATCGTCAAAGCTATCGGCTTGGCTAATCGTACTTTTTAAAAAATTGCGCAGTTCTGTCTTCTGG